>NZ_JBIBGE010000025.1:0-54642 GCF_042956345.1 Pseudomonas sp. NPDC008258 | reverse complement strand
GTCACCCGCAATCATCAAGGCGCACAAGCGCCCGCTCTGCGATACAGTTGGCGCTTTTTTGTGCCCGGCTGTTTCGTTTTATGGCGGCTGTGCGTGGGGCGCCTCCGTGCGCGCCGGTTTCCTTGATTCCCGGTTGACCAACCCGCGTACAGTCGCCACCCATTCGTTTGGTCACGTTGTGTGGCGGCTCCAGTGAATCAAGGAGCGACACAATGACAAAAGGCTTACCTGATCCTCCCGTTCGCGCCACCACGGCGG
This sequence comes from Pseudomonas sp. NPDC008258, assembly GCF_042956345.1. Taxonomy (NCBI): domain Bacteria; kingdom Pseudomonadati; phylum Pseudomonadota; class Gammaproteobacteria; order Pseudomonadales; family Pseudomonadaceae; genus Pseudomonas; species Pseudomonas sp. NPDC008258. Next base: position 54,384 of record NZ_JBIBGE010000025.1, on the reverse strand, counting down.
CCTCCAGTTTTTCCACCTGTGAATGCAGCCACCCGCCATTGTTTGCCGTACGTTCGGGAGTGGACTACGAAGATGCGCTGGTGCATTTGTCCACGCTGCTGAAAGGCGCATTTGCGACCAACCTCAAGGCGCTGGAGCTGGCCAAAGGGACCTGCCGTGATCTGTTGTTGAGCAATGACCATGGGCTGGATTCGGCCAAGGCGGTGGTGGAGGCGTTGCTGGATGGGGTTGAGAGGCAGCTGCTGGCCGGGCAGAAGGCGGCGTCGAGTGTCTGACGAGACTCGGGTGTTGGTGAGACCGATCGATTGACCTCGAGGGCCTCTTCGCGGGCTCGCCCGCTCCCACAGGTACAGCGCAGACCTCAGGCCTGGTGCGGAGCCTGTGGGAGCGGGCAAGCCCGCGAAGCAGGCGACGCGGTGTATGGCGCCTGCAAGCCAGCCCCCACAGGGTTTGCGCCACCTTCAGGTCACCAGCCCAGCTACACCCCAATCCATCCACTACCAGATGACGCCCAGCCATTTCTCCCGCACACTGCGGGAAAATTCCCAAGCCCGTCTCCCGCCACCTTGCGGGGCACAGCCGGAGTAGAAAATGGCGCGACAACTAATAACAAACGCCCACGACCCGCTGCACGAATCCCGCCAGGCCCGCCTGAAACTGGCGAGTGAAGGCGAGCTGCCGCTGGGCATGCTGCGCGACGAGATCGACGCCTCGTGGCGCCGCAGCCTCGGGCATGGCCTGGACAGCCTGCAAGGCGAGCAAGTTGGCCTCGGCCTGGAACACGGCCATGATTTGCGTACCCTGCTGGAGCGCAACCGCCTGCTGGTCGATGCCGTTACCCCCGAACTCGACTATCTGGTCTCGCGTCAGGGCAAGGCTGGCATCATCATCCTCGGCGACGCCAAGGCCAACGTGCTGGCCATAGAGGGCCAGACCCACGTACTAAGCCGCGAGGGCCTGCGCGACCTGCAACCGGGTAGCTGCTGGAGCGAAACCCTGCGTGGCACCAACGCGATAGGTACAGCGGTGGTGGAAGGCCGCCCTACGCTGATCAACTGCGGCGAACATTACCTCGACCGCCTCAGCCCGTTTTCCTGCACCTCCGTGCCCCTGCGCGACCCGCGTGGCGAGGTGATCGGCGTGCTCGACATCACCCGCGAAGGGGTCATGGCGCAGCCTCAGGACAGCCTGACAACGCTGATGCTGGCCGCCGGCAACATCGAAAGCCGCCTGTTCGGCCTGTGCCACCCCGAGCAACTGGTGCTGGCCTTCCACAGCCGCCCGCAATACCTCAACAGTGCCTGGCACGGCCTGCTGGCGCTGAGCCTGGACGGTGAAGTGCTGGCCGCCAACGACAGTGCCTGCCAGTTGTTGCAGGTGCCACGCCATGAGCTGATCGGCCGGCGCAGCACTGACCTGCTCGGCGAACGCTCACCTGCGTTCATTGCACGCCTGTGGCAGGGCGGGGTGAGCAGCGTGCAGACGGCCAAGGGCGAGTTCTACTTCCGCGCCTTGCAGCTGCCACGGCATGGCCGGGTCAATGGCAGTGCGCCGGCAAGCAAACCGGCGCCTGGCAAGCAGTCGCCCGCACTCGAAGCATTGGCGGGTGGCGACCCACGCCTGGCGCGCAACCTGCGCATGGCCCGCCAAGGGCTGGGCAATGGCCTGCCGGTGCTGCTGCTGGGCGAGACCGGTACCGGCAAGGAAGTGGTCGCCCGGGCGTTGCACCAGGCCAGCCCGCGGGCCGACAAACCGTTTGTGGCCGTCAACTGCGCGGCCATCCCCGAAGGGCTGATCGAGTCCGAGCTGTTTGGCTACCGCGAGGGAGCGTTCACCGGCTCGCGCCGGGGCGGCATGGTCGGGCGCCTGATGCAGGCCCATGGCGGCACGCTGTTCCTGGATGAAATCGGCGACATGCCGCTGGCCCTGCAAGCGCGCCTGCTGCGGGTGTTGCAGGAGCGCCGTGTGGCGCCGCTGGGGGCGGGTGACGAGCAGGACATCGATGTGGCGCTGATCTGCGCCACTCACCGCGACCTCAAACGCCTTGTGCAAGAGCAGCACTTTCGCGAAGACCTTTACTACCGGGTCAACGGCGTGTCGCTGCGCCTGCCGGCGCTGCGCGAGCGGGACGACCTGGGCGCGATCATCCAGGGGCTGCTGGACAAGTCCGAAGCCCGTGGCGTAACCCTCGACCCGGCGCTGGCTGCCTTGCTCGAAGGCTTCGACTGGCCGGGTAACATCCGTCAGCTGGAAATGGTGGTGCGCACGGCGTTGGCCATGCGCGAGGACGGCGAGCAGGTGCTGACACTCGACCACCTGACCGATTGCCTGCTGGACGAGTTGGCCAGCGGCACGGCGCCTTCTGGCAGCCTCAAGGACAACGAGCTTGAGATGATCCGCGGCGCTTTGGCGCGCCACCAGGGCAATGTGTCGGCGGCAGCCGATGCGCTGGGGATCAGCCGGGCAACGCTGTACCGCAAGCTCAAACAGTTGCGCGGCTGAACCATGGGCCCATTGTTCGCGAGGCTGGTGGAGTCCAGCGACCCTGTCCTCATGCGCCAGGCATTGGCCTGGTTGTATGGTTTCGTGCGCCCGCACCGGCGTGCCATCGGCCTGTTGCTGGGCCTGTCGCTGGGTGCCTCGCTGCTGGCGCTGGCGCAGCCCTGGCTGGTCAAGACACTGATCGACGAGGGGCTGTTGGCCAAGGATTACCAGACCCTCTGGCACATGGCGGCGATCATGATTGGCGCGGGCCTGCTGGGTACCGTGCTGGCCGGGGTCAACCGCTACCTGCACACGCGCCTGTCGGGGCGCATCCTGTTTGCCCTACGCGATGACCTTTACCGGCACTTGCAGCAGTTATCGCCAACGTTCTACGGGCGACGGCGCATGGGCGACATCCTTTCGCGGCTGGATGGCGATGTGGCGGAGATCCAGCGCTTTGCCGTGGACTCGTTGTTCTCGGCCGTGTCGGCGGTGGTCGGGCTGGTGGGGGCGGTGGGCTTGATGCTGATGCTGTCGTGGCAGTTGTCGCTGCTGCTGGCGTTACTGGTGCCGATCGAAGTGCTGTGGCTGCGCTGGATGCGGCGCAAGGTGGAGCGCGAGGTGCGCAACTTGCGTGAGCGCTCGGCAGATGTGTCGTCGTTCCTGGTGGAGACCCTGCCGGCCATGAAGTTCATTCAGGCTGCCGGCCAGCAAGGCCGTGAGGCAGGGCGGCTGGACCAGCTGGGCCAGGGCTACATGCGCCAGCTGCTCAAGGTGCAGGTGACCGAATTCTTCACCCAGGCCATCCCCGGCACGCTGACCTCGTGGTGCCGCGCCTGCGCGTTTCTGGTTGGCGGCTGGTGGGTCATCCAGGGCACCTGGCAACTGGGTGCATTGATCGCGTTTTCCACCTACATGGGCATGGCGGTAGGGCCGGTGCAGAGCTTGCTAGGCCTGTATGTGGCGGTGCAGCGCATGGCCGTGAGCCTGGGCCGGGTAATGGAACTGAAGCAGGAGCCGGTGGCGGTGCGCCCGGCTGCCAATCCGCAGCCTATGCCGGAAGGGCCCGGCGAGTTGCAGCTTGAAGGGGTGGGTTTTGCCCATGAAGGCCGCCAGGGCGCGGTGCTGAACAACGTGCAGGTGCGCGTGCCGGGTGGCCTGAAGGTGGCCATCAGCGGTGCATCGGGGGTGGGCAAGTCGACCCTGATCGACCTGCTGCAGCGGTTCTACGACCCGGACGCCGGGCGCATTCTGCTGGATGGCACCGACCTGCGCGAGCTGGACCTGGCCGCGTTGCGCAGGCGCATCGCGGTAGTCAGCCAGGACATCGTGCTGTTCCGTGGCACGCTGGCGCAGAACCTTGCCTATGGTGTGCCCGAGGCCAGTCGTGAAGAACTGGAACGGGTAGTGCGCCTGGCACGCCTGGACAGCCTGGTCGAGAGCCTGCCGCTGGGCCTGGACGGCCTGCTGGGCGAGCGTGGCCAGCAGTTGTCCGGTGGGCAGAAGCAGCGTATCGCCATTGCCCGTGCGGTGCTGCAGGCTCCGGCGATCCTGGTGCTGGACGAGGCCACTTCGGCAGTGGACGAAGCCACCGAGCGTGAAGTGATCGCGGCCATCGACCAGTTGTTTGCCGGTCGCACGCGCATCCTGATCAGCCACCGGGCTGCCACCCTGGCCGATGCCGACCTGCACTTGCGGCTGCATGACGGCCAGTTGCAGGTGCTGGCGCAGGAGGTGATCAGGCATGGCCTCTGACGTGCGCGTTGGCATCATCGACAGTGGCTGCTCGCTGGAGCAGGCCAACGGTTTGCTTGGCGCCCGGCGCTTCTGGCTGGAAGACGGCCAACTGCGTGAAGGCGAAATGCTGCCCGACCGGCTCGGGCATGGCAGTGCGGTACTTGCCGGCGTGGAACGCGAAGCCGGTGCGGTACCGTTGCTGGTGGCCCAGGTGTTCAGTGACCAGGCCAGCACCAGTGCCTTGCAGGTGGCGGCCGCGCTGCTGTGGCTGGTGGAGGCCGGGGTCACGCTGGTCAACCTCAGCCTGGGGTTGCAGCAGGACCGCCCCGTGCTGCACCAGGCCTGTGCCGAAGCGCTGGCGGCTGGCGTGCTGTTGTGTGCATCCAGCCCGGCGCAGGGTGGGCCGGTGTACCCGGCTAGCTACCCTGGGGTGCTTCGACTGACCGGTGATGCGCGTTGCGCGCCTGGCGAGTGGTCCTGGCTTGGTACCCGGCAGGCGGACTTTGGCGGTTATGTAGGCGCGGGCGGCAGAGCAGGTGCCAGCCTGGGCTGTGCCGCGTTGAGCGGGAGGATTGCCGCTTTGCTGCGTGACGAGCCGGGTATGGATCGCCAGCAGATCCATGACTGGTTGCGCGCTCACGCAAGGTTCATCGGCCCTGAGCGGCGGGGGGCCAGCCATGGCTGAGCCGCGCATCGTGGTGCTGGGCGCCGGCCCTGCGGGTGCTGCCACGGCCATCGGCCTGCGGCGGCTGGGCTATACGGTGACGGTGGTGTCCGAGTGGCGCCGTTTCGCGGCGGTTGAGGGGGTTTCGCAGCGGGTGCTGGAGGGCTTGCGGCATGCGGGCCTTGGCGGGGCCTTGAGCCAGGCGGCCATGCCGGCTACCCGGCAGGTGCACTGGAATGGCCAGCACCTGCACATGAACCAGGAGTTTCTGCTCGACCGACAACGGTTTGACCGGGCGCTGCGTGACGACCTTCAGCGTGCAGGCGTGCACATGGTCGAGGGGCGCGTGCGTGAGGTGGTTCACGAGGGCTGTCATCGTGTTCGTCTGGACGATGGGCAGGTACTGGTCGCTGATTTCCTTGTCGAGGCCCGCGGCCGCCAGGCACCGCTGGCCGCAGACCGCCTGCGCGGGCCGGAGACAGTCAGCCTGCTGAATGTCTGGCAGGGGAGCCCCGGGGCGCCGGCCTCGGCAGTGGAGAGCCTGGAGGATGGTTGGGCGTGGATGGCGCGGCTTGAGGATGGCCGCTGTTACTGGCAGGTCACGCTGGACGCCGTTGGGCTACCGGGCAAGGCCGGGCTCGCAGACTACTGCGCGGCGCGGCGTGGCCTTAGCACGCTGGTGGCCGAACTGTTCGATGCCCAGGCGCTGATGCCGGCAGAGGTGCATGCACGCAGCAGTACTGCGATTCTGGCCGGGGAATGCGTTGGGCAGGACTGGATCCGGGTGGGTGATGCCGCGATGGCGGTTGACCCACTGTCGGGCAACGGCATTTTCCAGTCGCTGTCTTCGGCGTTGCAGGCGCCGGTGGTGATCAATACGTTGCTGCGCAGGCCTGATCGGGCTGCATTGGCGCGTCAGTTTCACCAGCAACGGGTCGAGCAGCTGTTTTTGCGTTTTGCCCGGATCGGGCGGGATTTCTACGCGCAGGAGCAGGGGCGCGCAGGGCAGCCGTTCTGGGGGCGACGGCAAGGCTGGCCGGATGCGCAGCCGTTGCATATGGCTGCGGATTGGAACGTGGTGCGGGTCGAGCGGCGGCCGGTATTGCGTGATGGGCTGGTGGACGAAGCCGAGGTGGTGGTGACGGCGGACCAGCCGTTGGGGGTGTGGCATTTGCAGGGGGTGGAGTTGGCGCCTGTGGTGCGGGAAATTCGCAGTGGCCGGCCGGTTGAGGCCGTGTTGTCTGGCTTGGCGGGTGAGCAGCAGATGATGGTGCGGCGCTGGTTGTTGGAGCAGGGGTTGGTTTGAGATTGCCGGGGCCGCGTTGCGGCCCATCGCGACGCAAGGCCGCTCCCACAGGTTCCGTGCAGGTCTGAAGGGTAGCGCTGTACTTGTGGGAGCGGCCTTGTGTCGCGATGGGCTGCAAAGCAGCCCCAAAATCTCGAATCAGAAGAAAGTCCCAACCACCAGTTGCAGATAGGTCCCGGCGTCCGTCCCACCCAATTGCGTCCCACCATTGGCCGCACTGCGCTCCGGCTTGTAGAACCCCACCACCGGGCTGATCAGCAGGTGGTCGTTGACCATCCATTCCACATACAGGTCCAGCTCACGCCCGCCGAGGTTGCCCTGGTCGGTGTCCAGGGTGTCGAAGTCGAAGTACAGCGCGCCAACGGTCAGGTTGTCCCGGGGCTTGCCCTTCAGGGCCACATGGTGCACCTGGCTGTTCTTGTTGAACGGCCCGGCATAGTTGGCGGCCACTTCACCCTGGAACCAGGTGCCGTAACCTCGGCTCAGGCCATAGAACAGGGGGTCGAAGCCTTCGGAGAATCGGCTGTAGCGGTAGGTGGCGGTGGGCGTCCAGGGCAGTTCGGAGAACGTCCAGTTGCCCTCCAGGTACCAGGCGTTCTCGCGCCCGCCGGTCTTGTCCTGGGTGACGTACTCGGCGGCCAGCTCCAGGTCTTTCACGCCGAGGTTGCCACGGCCGCGCAGGCTGGTGGTGTCCATGCCGTCGCGGTGCTCCAGGCCCATGATCTGCGCGTAGCGCTGGTCCACATCGAGACCGCGGATCCAGCTGAGGCCGACGGTGCCGTTGTCGCCGACATGCTCCAGGTTAGCCACCGCCATTGAGGTGTCGGCCTGGTAATGGTTGTCGGACTTCAGCCACATCAGGTCGCCGCGCCAGCCTTGCTTGCCGCCCAGGCGCAGCACGGCGGTGCGGTCGAAGGCCTTGCGGGCGGCCAGGTAGTAGGCGCCGCCGCGGTCGAAGTTGGCGCCCAGGTCGACCTTGCCCAGGTTGACCGGGTCGCCCTGGATCAGGAAACCGTCACCCAGTGTGACCACCTGGCGCCCGCCGGAAATGTCCACGCCGTCTTCGCCCAAGGCCGGGAACAGGTTGCTTGAGCGCCAGCCCAGGTACAGGTCTTCGATGGCGGTGCGGCGCTCGTCGCCCAGGGTCAGGCCAGCGGCATCGCCATCGCCCCAGGTGGCGGAGCTGAGCAGGTTGAAGGCGCCGTAGAGTGCACCGGCATCGGGTAGGGCCTGGCTGCCGCTCAGGCCGTACTTGATATAGCCCTCCTGCCAGGCGGTGCTGCCGGGTTGGCGGTTGCCGGCCTGGTTGTAGCTTTCGTCGCTGTGGAAGACGCCGAACAGGGCTTCTAGGTCGGCGTTCAGGGTGGTGCCGTTCTGGTTGTACAGCTCGTAGGCTTGGGTGGCGGGTGCGGTCAGCAACAGGGCCAATGTGCAGGCGAGTGTGTGCCTCATGGGTTTGCTCCATGGTTTTTATTGTTGTTTTTGTATTGCCTGACCTGGCCTCTTCGCGGGCTCGCCCGCTCCCACAGGGACACCACAGCATTCAGGTTTGTGGTGATCCTGTGGGAGCGGGCGAGCCCGCGAAGAGGCCAGATCAGGAGAATGATCAGAGCTTGATCAACACCGACTTGAGCTCGGTGTAATGCTCGATGGCCGCGGCCCCCATCTCACGCCCGACGCCAGACATCTTGTAGCCACCAAACGGCAGCGCCGGGTCCAGCGCGCTGTGGCAGTTGACCCACACCGAGCCCGACTTGATGCGTGGGATCATGCGGTGCACGGCGGCCAGGTCGTTGGACCAGATGCTTGCACCCAACCCATAGGGGTTGTCGTTGGCCATGCCGATCACCTCGTCCAGGTCGTCGAAGGGCATCGCCACCAGCACCGGGCCGAAGATTTCTTCCTGCACCAGGCGGTGGCGCTGGTCGACATCGACGATCACCGTCGGCTTGACGAAGTAACCTGGGCCAAAGCCTTCGCCACCGCAGGCGATGGTCGCCCCCAGTTCGCGGCCAAGCTCGATATAGCCGGTAACACGGTCCTGTTGCTTGGCCGAGATCAACGGCCCCATCTGCACGGCCGGGTCCAGCCCGCTACCCAGCTTCATGCCGTTGGCGATGCCGGCGATGTCGGCCACCACGTTGTCGAAGTGCTTGCGGTGCACATACAGGCGGGAGCCGGCGCAGCACACCTGGCCCTGGTTGAAGAAGATTGCCGTGGCCGCACCGGCAGCGGCTTCCTGCAGGTTGGCGTCCGGCATGACGATGGTCGGCGACTTGCCGCCCAGCTCCAGGGTGACGCGGGTCATGTTGTCCATGGCCGCCTTGCCGATCAGCTTGCCGACCTCGGTGGAGCCGGTGAAGGTCAGCTTGTCTACGCCGGGGTGACGGCTGAGCGCGGCGCCGGCATTCAGGCCGGTACCGGTGACCACGTTGAACACGCCGGCCGGGTAGCCGGCCTCATCAACCAGTTCAGCCAGCTTGAGCACGCTCAGCGGGGTTTCGTCAGCCGGCTTGAGCACCACGGTGCAGCCGGTGGCCAGCGCCGGGCCGAGCTTCCAGCAGGCCAGCAGCAGCGGGAAGTTCCAGGCGACGATGGCCCCGACCACGCCGACAGCTTCACGGCGCACGAAACCGTGGAACTGGTCGTTGGGCATCAACGGCATGGAGGCTTCGACGGTGCTACCCTCGATCTTGGTGGCCCAGCCAGCCATGTAGCGCAAGAAGTCGATGGCCAGTTGCACGTCCATCACCTGGGCCACGGCGGCGCTCTTGCCGTTGTTCAGGCATTCCAGCTCGGCCAGCTGGCGGGCGTCACGCTCCATCAGGTCGGCCAGGCGCCACAAAAGGTTCTGGCGTTCACGCGGGCGCAGGCGGCTCCACGGCGAATCGTCGAAGGCCTGGCGTGCTGCGCGCACCGCGCGGTCGACATCCTCGGCCTCGGCGGCAGGCACTTCACCCAGCACTTCGCCGGTGGCCGGGTTGCGGAATGACAGGGTGCGACCGCTGGCGGCGTCCTGCCAGTCGGCGCCGATGCGCATCTTCAGCTTGCGTTCGAGAAAGGCGCGGGTGGCGGGCAGGATGGGCAGGTCGGAAAGCATGGGGCTGTGCCTCTTGTCATTGGATGTGACGGGCATAAGCGCAATGGGCGTGCCAAGGTAGGAAAATGGCCGCAAAGTGTTGAAGGCGTTGGGTTTTGCCTGGGTGCAAGGTTGTGATTGCAGGCGTGCGCTGTTGCACATTGAGACGGTGTGAGACGGTGGTGGAACAGTGGCTGTTCCGGCCTCTTCGCGGGCGCGCCCGCTCCCACAGGTAATGCACAGATTTGAAGCCGGTGAGTTTCCTGTGGGAGCGGGCATGCCCGCGAAGGCCTGCGCAGCAGGCCCTGTCTCAACATGAAACACCCTGTCGCGAAATAGCACGGTGCAATTGGCCATCTTTGCTTCCAGCGAAGTCCGGGAAACCACCTAAAAGCCTGAAAGGCAACACTTTTACAACACCTGGCACAGTTCCTGTATCACAACCGTCACATGCACACCTGCTGTACCAAAGCGTGCGAAAAACGATAAGAACAACAACCGTGGAGGTCTGACCTTGAAGACGACTCGACTCCGGCGGCATGCGGGCAAACTGGCGCTGGTCGCCGCCGCGCTGCTGAGCACCCAGGCCATGGCGGCCGAGCAGGGCCCGAGCCTGTTGCAGAACAAGTGCATGGGGTGCCATATCCCCGAAGGCAACGATACCTACAGCCGTATCAGCCACCAGCGCAAAACGCCGGAAGGCTGGCTGATGAGCATCGCCCGCATGCAGGTGATGCACGGCCTGCAGATCAGCGACGACGACCGTCGCACGCTGGTCAAGTACCTGGCCGACAAGCAAGGCCTGGCGCCCAGCGAAACCGAGGGTGTGCGCTACGCCATGGAACGCCGCCTCAATACTGTCGAGCATTTCGACACCCAGCTCAGCGAAACCTGTGGCCGTTGCCACTCCGGCGCCCGCGTCGCCTTGCAGCGCCGCCCGGCCAAGGAATGGGAGCACCTGGTCAACTTCCACCTCGGCCAATGGCCGTCCCTCGAATACCAGGCCCAGGCGCGGGACCGCGACTGGCTGCCGATTGCCTTGCAGCAAGTGGTGCCGGAACTGGCCAAGCGCTACCCGCTGGAAAACGCGGCGTGGGCCGAATGGCAGAAAGCCAAACCCAAGGCCGACGCATTGCCTGGGCAATGGGCGTTCAGCGGCCACATGCTGGCCAAGGGCGATGTGCGCGGGGTGATGAGCGTCACAGCAGCGGAGGGCGACACCTTCAAGGTTGAGGTCAAGGGCGCCTATGCCGACGGCACGCCGTTCAACGGCAGCGGTACGGCGATCCTGTATAACGGCTACGAATGGCGCGGCAACGTCAAGGTGGGCGATGCCAACCTGCGCCAGGTGTTCGCGGCGCTCGATGGCGAAATGAAAGGCCGCATGTTCGAGGCTGAGCACGATGAGCGTGGCCTGGACTTCACTGCCGTCAAGGAAGGCAAGGCACGCCTGCTGGCGGTGCAACCGGCGTTCATCAAGGCGGGCGGCGAAAGCGAAATCACCCTGGTGGGCAGCAGCCTGGACGGCAAGCCCGACCTGGGCGCTGGCGTGGAAGTGACCGAGGTGCTGGAGCAAACCCCAACCCTGGTGCGGGTCAAGGCTCGCGCAGCTGCAGACGCCAAGCCTGGCCAGCGCGAAGTTGCGGTTGGCGCGCTCAAGGGCGTTAACCTGGCGGTATACGACAAGGTTGATGAAGTGAAGGTAGTGCCGGCGTTCTCCATTGCCCGCATTGGCGAGAACGGCGCTTCGGTACCGAAAGTGCAGGGCCGCTTCGAGGCTGAAGCCTGGGGTAAGGATGCCAGTGGCCAGCCCCTGCGCATCGGCTACCTGCCGGCTACCTGGAAGGTTGAGCCGTTCAACGAGCGTGCGGTCGAGGACGAAGACGTCAAGTTCGCCGGCAAGATGCAGGCCGATGGCGTGTTCGTGCCAGGCGGCGCCGGCCCCAACCCTGAGCGCAAGATGATGACCAACAACGCTGGCAACCTGAAGGTCATCGCCACGCTGGCCGACGGTGGCCAGACCGGCGAAGGGCACATGATCGTCACCGTTCAGCGCTGGAACAACCCGCCACTGCCGTAACGGCCGGGCGCAACGGTTTTCCAACGGATCGATTATCGGGAGGTCGCCATGGGCGCACTACTTAATCTTGTCGAGCGCAACCTGCACGAAGTGCAGGTCGACGCCGACCGCATGCTGTTTCATATCCCCAGCAGTTCGCTGTTCACCGCCGATGCGGTAACCGGCGGCATCATCGACACCCTGCGCCAGCAAGGTTGCTCGGCCGAGGAGCTGGTGCAGCGCCTTGGCCAGCAGTTTGCCGGCAACGATATCCAGGACACCCTGCACGAGCTGATCGCGCTGGAGCTGGTCAGCGACGGCTCGCCGCTGACCCCGGAAATCGCCCTCAAGCGGGTCGAGCGCACTGCCCTGAATACGGTGGTGCTCAACGTCAACACCGGTTGCAACCTCAGCTGCACCTATTGCTACAAGGAAGACCTGGACAAGCCGTCAGCCGGCAAGAAGATGAGCGCCGCCACTGCCGAAGCCTCGGTGGAAATGCTGCTCAAGGAATCGCCCGACGAAGAGCGCTACAGCGTGGTGTTCTTCGGTGGCGAGCCATTGTCCAACCGGCCGCTGATCGAGCACATGGTGGCCTACTGCGAGCGGCGGTTCGCCGAGGCGGGCAAGCAGGTGGAGTTCATCATGACCACCAATGCCACGCTGCTGACTGAAGAGATCATCGACTGGCTCAATGCCCACCGCTTTGGCCTGTCGATCAGCATCGACGGCCCCAAGACCGTGCACGACCGCAACCGCATCACCGTGGGCGGGCAGGGCACCTATGACGTGGTGCGGCGCAAGGCCGACATGCTGCTGTCGCGGTACAACAGCCGCCCGGTGGGCGCGCGGGTGACCTTGACCCGTGGCATTACCGATATCGAGACCATCTGGAACCACCTGTTCAACGAAATGGGCTTTGCCGAAGTGGGCTTTGCCCCGGTCACCTCCGGCGACATGGCCGACTTCAACCTCACCGGCGAAGAACTGGTCGAGGTCTTCGCCAACATGAAGGCGCTGGGCCGTCGTTACCTGGAAGCTGCGCTGGAACACCGCAACATCGGCTTCTCCAACCTGCACCAGCTGATCACCGACATTCACGAGGGCCACAAGAAGGCCCTGCCATGCGGTGCCGGGCTGAAAATGCTGGCGGTGGACCACAAGGGCGAGTTGAACCTGTGCCACCGTTTCACCGGCTCCAACCTGCCGACCTTCGGCAATGTGCACCAGGGCGTGAAGCAGGTAGAGCTCAACGACTTCCTGTCGCAGCGCCTGGACCGCAGCAACACCGGCTGCGAGAGCTGCCGCATCCGCAACCTGTGCTCTGGCGGCTGCTACCACGAAAGCTACGCCCGCTACGGCGACCCGCAGCACCCGACCTATCACTATTGCGAACTGATGCGCGACTGGGTCGACTTCGGCATCGAGGTCTACAGCCGCATCATGGCCGCCAACCCGGCCTTCATCGACCGCTACATCACCCCGCGGAAGGCGCACTGACATGAAGCACTTGAAGCCCCTGAACAACAAGGCGCGCATCCTCGAACAAGCCGCCGCCGAAGACCGCGTGGAGGAAGTCATGGCCATGAGTGCGGTGGCCGGTTGTACGGCCACCACAGACCCGGGCTGGGAAGTGGATGCCTTTGGCGGTGTGAGTTCGCTGTGCCAGCCGATGGAAGCCGACCTGTATGGCTGCTCCGACCCTTGCTGGTGGCCGGCCCAGGTGCCGGACATGATGAGCACCTATCAGGACTGGAACGCCCAGGCGACCAACTCGGCGGACGACTGGCGCAACCTCGGCACTGTGTTCCCGAAAGACAAGTGACCGGCCCAACAAGAATGACAAGGGGAAACCGCATGAAAGCTGGACGCTGCGCGCAACTCGCGCTCACCATCGCCGCCACGGCTTGCGCCGGGCTGGCGCAGGCCGACGACACCGGGCCGGCATTGAAGGCTGGGCACGAATACATGATCGTGACCAACTACCCGAACAACCTGCATGTGGTCGACGTGGCCAGTGACACGGTCTACAAAAGCTGCAAGATGCCCGACAGGTTCGGCCCCGGCACCGCGATGATGGCGCCGGACAACCGCACGGCCTACGTGCTGAACAACCATTACGGCGATATCTACGGCATCGACCTGGACACCTGCAAGAATACCTTCCGGGCCAACCTGTCGAGCGTGGCAGGTGAAGTGGGCCGGTCGATGTACTCGTTCGCCATCAGCCCGGACGGCAAGGAAGTGTACGCCACGGTCAACCCGACCCAGATGCTGAACGACCACTACGTGGTCAAGCCGCCGCGGCTGGAAGTGTTCAGCACCACCGATGGCCTGCAGGCCAAGCCAGTGCGTACGTTCCCGATGCCGCGCCAGGTGTACCTGATGCGCACTGCCGACGATGGCACGCTGTATTTCGCCGGGCCGGACATCTACAAAATGGACGTGAAAACCGGCAAATACACAGTAGCCTTGCCGCTGCGCAACTGGAACCGCAAGGGCTACAGCGCCCCGGATGTGCTGTATTTCTGGCCGCACCAGAACCCGCGCCACGAGTTCTCGATGTTGTACACCATCGCCAAATTCAAGGATGAGAAGCAGGACCCGAACGAGGCCGAGCTGCTGTACGGCTACCTGAGCGTCGACCTGAAAACTGGCAAGACCCACACCCAGGAATTTGCCGACCTGACCGAGCTGTACTTCACCGGCCTGCGCTCGCCCAAGGACCCGAACCAGATCTACGGCGTGCTCAACCGCCTGGCCAAGTACGACATCAAGCAGCGCAAGCTGATCAAGGCGGCTAACCTTGAGCACACTTACTACTGCGTCACCTTCGACAAGAAAGGCGACAAGCTGTACCTGGGCGGCACTTTCAATGACCTGGCGGTGTTCAACCCGGATACGCTGGAGAAGGTGAAGAACATCAAGCTGCCGGGTGGTGACATGTCTACCACTACGCCGCAGGTGTTTATCCGTTAAACCGGTGTTGCCTTCTTCGCGGGCTTGCCCGCTCCCACAGGGATTTGCGCGCTATTCAAGTCCTGTGAAGTTTCTTGTGGGAGCGGGCAAGCCCGCGAAGAGGCCGGCCCAGACAACACAAAAACAACAAGAGAACGCCCATGCCCCAGCCAAGCTACTCCAAGGGCGACCAGGCCAAAGCCCTGCTCAGCCAATGCATCGGCGATGCCTTCGACACCACCGTCGCCCGCTTCCCCGACCGCGAAGCCCTGGTGGTCCGCCACCAGGCCCTGCGCTACACCTGGCAGCAGTTGGCCGAGGCCGTCGACCAGCACGCCCGCGCGCTGATGGCCCTGGGCGTGCAACCCGGCGACCGGCTGGGTATCTGGGCGCCCAACTGCGCCGAATGGTGCATTACCCAGTTTGCCAGTGCCAAGGTCGGCGCGATCCTGGTCAACATCAACCCGGCCTACCGCTCCAGCGAACTGGACTACGCCCTCGGCCAGTCCGGCTGCCGTTGGGTGATCTGCGCCGACGCGTTCAAAACCTCCGATTACCACGCCATGCTGCTGGGCCTGATCCCGGGCCTTGCCAGCGGCCAACCGGGCGCGCTGACCTGCGAGCGGTTCCCCGAACTGCGCGGCGTGGTCAGCCTGGCTGCTGCGCCACCGCCGGGCTTTCTGGCCTGGCACGCGTTGCAGGCCCGCGCCCAGGCTGTCAGCCGTGAGGCCCTGGCCGAGCGCCAGGCACAACTGCGCTGCGACGACCCGATCAACATCCAGTACACCTCGGGCACAACCGGTTTCCCCAAGGGCGCTACCCTCAGCCACAGCAACATCCTCAACAACGGTTACATGGTCGGCGAAAGCCTGGGCCTGACCGAGCATGACCGGCTGGTGGTACCGGTGCCGCTGTACCACTGCTTCGGCATGGTCATGGCCAACCTTGGCTGCATGACCCACGGCAGCACGCTGATCTACCCCAACGATGCCTTCGACCCGCTGGCCACGTTGCGTGCTGTGGCGGAAGAAAAGGCCACGGCGCTGTACGGTGTGCCGACCATGTTCATCGCCGAACTGGACCACCCGCAGCGGGGCGAATTCGACCTGTCCAGCCTGCGCACCGGGATCATGGCCGGTGCCACGTGCCCGATCGAAGTGATGCGCCGGGTGATTGGTGAGATGCACATGGCCGAGGTGCAGATTGCCTATGGCATGACCGAAACCAGCCCGGTGTCGCTGCAAACCGGGCCTGACGATGACCTGGAGCGCCGGGTGACCAGCGTCGGCCGCACCCAGCCACGTCTGGAAAACAAGGTGGTCGACGCCGACGGCAACACCGTGCCGCGTGGCGAGATAGGTGAGCTGTGCACCCGCGGCTACAGCGTGATGCTCGGCTACTGGAACAACCCCAAGGCTACGGCCGAAAGCATCGATGGCGAAGGCTGGATGCACACCGGCGACCTTGCCGTGATGGACGAGCAGGGGTACGTACGCATCGTCGGGCGTAGTAAAGACATGATCATTCGCGGCGGCGAGAACATCTACCCGCGTGAACTGGAAGAGTTTTTCTTCACCCACCCGGCAGTAGCGGATGTGCAGGTGATTGGCGTGCCGTGCAGCAAGTACGGCGAAGAGATCGTGGCCTGGGTGCGGCTGCATCCCGGGCATACTGCCAGTGAGGATGAGTTGCGCGAGTGGGCGAGGGCGCGGATTGCGCACTTCAAGGTGCCCCGGTACTTCCGCTTTGTCGACGAGTTCCCGATGACGGTGACGGGCAAGGTGCAGAAGTTCAGGATGCGTGAAATCAGTGTCGAGGAGTTGTCTGTTGGGTAAAGCATGGACGCTCCATTCCGACCTCCGGGGCGGAGTTAAACAGTTAAATACTAGCAATTTTGCTAGTTTGTGTGGGGTGCAGGTCGGAATAGACTAACAGCTCATTTCAGAGTCGATCGTAGGACGGACAGTGTGAAAAAATTAACCTATGCGCCGTACGGTTATACCGGTTCACACGCGACGATGCTCGGCTTTAATGGCCAATGGGGGGACCCCCTGGCACACCTGTACCCCCTGGGCAGCGGGTATCGCATGTACAGCCCGTCAATTCAGCGCTTCCTTAGCGCGGATTCGCATAGCCCGTTCGGCCACGGGGGATTAAACGCCTATGCTTACTGTGAGGGTGATCCGGTTAACTACACCGACCCAACTGGCGCGATGCGAAGGTTCCCAAGGCAGCCGGCCTCGGTTCGCCCTACAAGACGCTCGCCGTCGCCAACGCGGGTACAACCGCTTGAAGGGGGCTCACAGGCGCAGGCGGCAGGAGTTACAGCGAACAGGGTGCCACCCTCTTCAGCGGAGCTGTCACCTGAGGCAAGATCCATTTATACAAGTGCGTCAACGCCGTATTTAGAAACTCCTTACGAAAGGCTCGCTCAACGCAATCCTGCCGCCTACTCTGAGGCGGTAGGTCATGCGAAAGCTGTACACAACCACTCTAGGGCGCAGTTAGAGTCCAAGATAAAAGCGACTGCAGCGGAGCTTAACAATCCTGGCATGGACAGTGGGGTAGTCGATACCCTTGTTCGGGAAACTGGTGAACTTGTCGATGCTGAGAGAACGGCTCTCAAAGTATTTTCATACCTTCTTGTTTATGAACCCAGGGACGCTGCCAGGAATGTTCGGAGTACTTAGCGCCACGGTTGCAAACGCTCATGAATTTAGTAGTTATCGTGCGTAGTCATCACGGATGAATAATTCTGGCTTGCCACAATGTTGAAAACAAAACTTTATGAAAATTGGCCAGGCGGCGATGACGCAGAGTAAAAGCGACGAGGTAGGGGATTGACCTCAAAGCTGCAGAAGGTCCGGACTGTTGAAGTTTTCCAACCGTCGATCGCCCTCGTCACATCTCAGCGCTTGCACTTGGTCGCACAGCAAGGCCTTCTGCAAACTCCGCTCACCCGCCGCCCAGGCCTGCTCCAGCCCCGGCAGCACCCGCCGCGGCAGCACACTGAACATCGGCTGCCAATACCCACCCTGGCGCACCATGGCCGCACTGTCATTGGCCACCGCCAACCGCAGCAAATCTTCGATCAACACCCGGTCAACCAGCGGTGCATCGCAAGCCAGCACCACCACCCAGTCATGCCGTGCCACCTTGAGCCCGGCAATCACGCCCGCCAATGGCCCGGGGAAGTCCGCTTGCGCATCGCCCACCAGCTGGTCTGCATACGCCCGGTATGCCTCCTGATTGCGGTTGCAGGAAATGACCAGGTCATCGCTGAGCGCCCGCACCACCCGCTGTACATGTGCCACCAGCGGCTCGCCCTGCCAGTCGATCAAGCCCTTGTCGCGGCCGCCCATGCGCTGGCCTCGGCCACCGGCAAGGATGAGGATGGAGCAGGGGAGTAATGGTTCAGGCATGAAAAAGGGCTCCGGGCAGTCATTGCCGGGAACCCTCCCATTTCACGCCGGGGTTGTCCAGTCAGCTTTCGCTGATCGCACCGTGTGCGCTGGCGTTACGCGCCTGGCGTCGTCCAGACAGCCGCATCACCACCACGAAGAATACGGGTACGAACACCACTGCCAACGTGGCGCTGAGCATGCCGCCGATCACCCCGGTGCCGATGGCCTGCTGGCTGGCCGAGCTGGCGCCGCTGGCGATGGCCAGGGGGACCACGCCAAGGATGAACGCCAGCGAGGTCATAACGATGGGCCGCAGGCGCAGGCGGGCGGCCTGCACGGCGGCGTCGGCGGCGTCCACGCCCTGGTCAACCAGATGCTTGGCGAACTCGATGATCAGGATGGCGTTTTTCGCCGACAGGCCGATCAGGGTAATAAGCCCCACCTTGAAGAACACGTCGTTGGGCATGCCGCGCAGGGTCACGGCCAGCACCGCACCCAGCACGCCAAGTGGTACTACTAATAGCACGGCGGTGGGGATCGACCAGCTTTCGTACAGCGCCGCCAGGCACAGGAACACCACCAGCAGCGACAGTGCCATCAGCAGGGGGGCCTGGCTGCCGGACAAGCGCTCCTGCAGCGACAGGCCGGTCCATTCCAGGCCGGTGCCGGGCGGTAGCTGGGCCACCAGTCGCTCGACCTCGGCCATGGCTTCGCCCGAGCTGTGGCCGGCGGCCGGCTCACCGGAAATCGATACCGCCGGGTAGCCGTTGTAGCGGGTCAACTGGACCGGGCCGCTCACCCACTTGGCCTGGACGAATGCGCCCAGTGGCACCATCTTGCCGCTGTTGTTGCGTACGTGGATTTTCAGCAGGTCTTCGACCTGGCTGCGCTGGTCGCCTTCGGCTTGCACCACCACGCGCTGCATGCGGCCCTGGTTGGGGAAGTCGTTGACGTAGCTGGAGCCTACTGCAACATCGAGTACCGAGCCGATATCGGCGAACGACACACCCAAGGCATTGGCCTGGCGGCGGTCGATCTCCAGTTGCACTTGCGGGCTTTCGGCCAGCGATGCTTCGCGCACGTTGGTCAGTACCTTGCTTTTGCCAGCGTTGGCCAGCAGCGTGTCACGGGCGGCCATCAGCTCGGCGTGGCCCATGCCGCCGCGGTCCTGCAGGCGGAACTCGAAGCCGGTCGACTCGCCCAGGCCATCGATAGGCGGTGGCAACACCGAAAACGCTACTGCGTCCTTTAGCTGCGAGAAGGCCGCGCTGGCGCGGTCGGCAATCGACTGGGCGCTGTCGTCGGCACCACGCTCGGACCAGTCCTTGAGGGTGGTGAAGGTCAATGCCGCGTTTTGCCCGCTGCCGGAGAAGCTGAAGCCGAGGATCACGGTCGTGTTGCCTACGCCGGGTTCTTCGGCGTTGTGCGCCTCGATTTGCGCAGCCACCTGTTCCGTGCGCATGCGGCTGGCGCCTGGCGGCAGCTGGATGTCGGTGATGGTGTAACCCTGGTCTTCGGTGGGCAAGAATGCCGTGGGCAACTGGCTGAAGCCATAGCCCAGCACCGCCAGCAGTACCGCGTACACCAGCAGGTAACGGCCGCTGCGCTTGAGCGCCTGCACCACCCAGCGCTGGTAGCCGTTGCTCATGCTTTCGAAGCGGCGGTTGAACCAGCCGAAGAAGCCTTTGCGTGCATGGTGCTCGCCCTTGGCCACCGGCTTGAGCAGGGTGGCGCACAGCGCCGGGGTAAGGCTGAGGGCCAGGAACGCCGAGAACAGGATCGACACCGCCATCGACAGCGAGAACTGCTGGTAGATCACCCCCACCGAGCCTTGCATGAACGCCATGGGCAGGAACACTGCCACCAGCACCAGGGTGATGCCGATGATCGCACCGCTGATCTGGCCCATGGCCTTACGCGTTGCTTCTTTGGGCGGCAGGCCCTCTTCGGCCATGATGCGCTCGACGTTTTCCACCACCACGATGGCGTCGTCGACCAGAATACCGATGGCCAGCACCATGCCGAACAGGGTCAGCACGTTGACCGAGAAACCCATGGCCAGCATCACCGCGAAGGTGCCCATCAGCGCCACCGGTACTACCAGGGTGGGGATCAGGGTGTAGCGCAGGTTCTGCAGGAACAGGAACATCACCGCAAACACCAGCAGCATGGCTTCGAACAGGGTGGTAATAACCTGCTCGATCGACACCTTGACGAACGGCGAAGTGTCATAGGGGATGTCGTACTTGACCCCTTCCGGGAAGTAACGCGCCAGCTCCTGCATTTTTGCCCGCACCAGGGTGGCGGTTTCCATGGCATTGGCACCCGGCGAGAGCTGCACGCTGAACGCAGTGGCCGGCTTGCCGTTCAGGCGCGTGCCGTACTGGTATTCCTGGGCGCCGATTTCGACCCGGGCGACATCCCCGACGGTTACCGTGGAGCCGTCCAGATTGGCACGCAGGACAATGGCGGCGAACTCCTCGGGGGTGCTCAGCTGGCCCTTGACCACCACGTTGGCGGTGATTTCCTGGGTGCTGCGGCTGGGCAGGTCGCCGATGCTGCCAGGCGCGACCTGGGCGTTCTGCGCGGCGATGGCCTCGGCCACGTCGTTGGGCGTGAGGTTGAAGCCGATCAGCCTGGCCGGGTCGATCCAGATGCGCATGGCGCGCTCCGAACCGTACAGCTGGGCCTTGCCGACGCCCTTGATACGGCGGATTTCGTCCATCACGTTGCGCGCAAGAATGTCCGACAGTGCGGTTTCGTCGAGCTTGCCGTCTTCGGAGGTGAGGGTGCCCAGCAGCAGGAAACCGGTGGACACCTTTTCTACCTGCAAGCCCTGCTGGGTGACCGGGCGCGGCAGGCGCGACTCAACCACCTTCAGGCGGTTCTGCACGTCGACCTGGGCCAGGTCCGGGTTGGTACCCGGGGCGAAGGTGGCGGTGATGGTGGCGCTGCCCAGGCTGCTCTGCGACTCGAAGTACAGCAGGTTGTCGGCGCCGTTGAGTTCCTGCTCGATCAGGCTCACCACGCTTTCGTCCATGGTCGCCGCCGAGGCGCCCGGGTACACGGCGTAGATTTCCACCTGCGGCGGGGCCACGTTGGGGTACTGGGCCACCGGCAACTGCGGGATGGCCAGTGCCCCGGCCAGCAGGATGAACAGTGCGACCACCCAGGCGAACACCGGGCGGTCGATGAAGAATTGCGGCATGAATCAGGCCCTCACTGGCCGTTGTGCTGTGCGATGGGTGCTGTGCCTGATGCGTTGTCGACCTTCACCTGGTCACCGGCCTTGACATGTTGCAGGCCCTCGACCACCACCTGTTCGCCTGGGGCCAGGCCTTCGCTGACGACCCAGCGGTCGCCCTGGGCGCTGCCCAGTACCACCTGGCGGTCGCTGACGCGGGCTTGCTGGTCGACCACCAACACCTTCGGCACACCGGCACTGTCGCGCAGGATGGCCCGCTGCGGCACGCTCAGGCCCTTGGGCTGCACGGCCTGTTCCAGGCGTACGCGCACGTAGCTGCCGGGCAGCAGGTCGAGGTCCGGGTTGGGGAACTCGCTGCGCAGGGTGATCTGGTTGGTGCTGGGGTCGACGCTGATGTCGGAGAACAGCAGCTTGCCCGGCAGCGGGTAGGCGCTGCCATCGTCCTGGATCAGCGTGGCGCGGGCCTGGCCGTCGCCCACCTGCTGCAACTCGCCAGCGCGCAAGGCGCGGCGCAGGGTGTTGAGCTCGCGGGTGGACTGGGTAACGTCGGCGTGGATCGGGTCCAGTTGCTGGATGGTCGCCAGCGGGGTGCTTTCGTTTTGCCCGACCAGTGCGCCTTCGGTGACCAGGGCGCGGCCGATGCGGCCGGAAATCGGCGCGGTGACGGTGGCGTAGCCGAGGTTCAGGCGGGTGCGCTCCAGGGCAGCCTTGGCGGCGGCCACTTCGGCGTCGGCTTGCAGGAAGCTGGCTTTGGCGTTGTCGTATTCCTGGCGGCTGACGGCTTTGTCGTCGACCAGTTCACGGTAGCGTTGCTCTTGCAGGCGCGCCTGGTACAGGGTGGCCTCGGCTTTGGACAGGGTGGCGCGGGCGCTGTCGTGGTCGGCCTTGAACGGCGCCGGGTCGATCAGGAACAGCACATCACCTTGCCTGACGTCGCTGCCCTCGCGGTAGACGCGCTTGAGCACCACGCCTGCGACACGCGCACGGACTTCGGCGGTACGCGGGGCCAGGATGCGGCCACTGAGTTCGCTGCTGATGGCCAGGGGCTGCAATTGCAGGGTTTCTACCCGCACTTGCGGGGTGGGGGCCTGTTCGTCTTGTTTGGCGCTGTCGCCGCAGCCTGCAAGGGACAGGCTCAAGAACGCCAGAAGCGCCACTGGGCGCAGACGAGGGGGGAGGAGAGTAGGCATGCGGATCTTCCGATGATGACCGTGCATATGGTACGGCAGGTGTTGGTCGAGCGGCTGTTAACACCTGTAGGACGAGTGTGAAAAAGTGTGAAGAATGATCCTGTCGAGTGGCTGGGTTCTATATTCTGCGTAGGCCTGTGCCGGCCCTTTCGCGGGCAAGCCCGCTCCCACAGGGACCGCACGGCATCTGAAACCTGTGCTGTACCTGTGGGAGCGGGCTTGCCCGCGAAAGGGTCGGTACAGGTTCACTCCAACCCAGACTCCCAAGCGCCTATGCCGAATATTTTCCTGGTCGAAGACGACAGTGCCCTGTCCGAGCTGATCGCCAGCTACCTGCAACGCAACGACTTTCATGTCCAGGTGATCGCCCGGGGCGACCATGTGCTGGACGAATACCGTCGGCAAAAGCCCGACCTGGTCATCCTTGACCTGATGCTGCCGGGTATCGATGGCCTGCAACTGTGCCGGCTGTTGCGCCAGGAGTCACAAACCCTGCCCATCCTCATGCTGACTGCCCGCGACGACAGCCATGACCAGGTATTGGGCCTGGAAATGGGCGCTGATGACTACGTGACCAAACCTTGCGAACCCCGTGTGTTGCTGGCCCGCGTGCGTACCTTGCTGCGCCGCAGCAGTGTCAACGAGCCGCGCCTGGACAACGACCTGATCCTGATCGGCGGCCTGCGCATCGACCTGGCCGAGCGCACGGTAAGCTGGCGCGGTGAAGAGGTGGAGCTGTCCAGTGGCGAGTACAACTTGCTGGTGGTGCTGGCACGCAATGCCGGCGAGGTGATGAACCGTGACCGTATCCTGCAACAACTGCGCGGCATCGAGTTCAATGGCACCGATCGCTCCGTGGATGTGGCCATCTCCAAGCTGCGGCGCAAGTTCGACGATAACGCTGGCGAAGCGCGCAAGATCAAGACCGTGTGGGGCAAGGGTTACCTGTTCAGCCGCGTAGAGTGGGAGTGCTGACCGGCCATGCTCAAGATCCTGGTGCGGCTGTACCTGGTCATCATCGTTGCCTATGCCGGTGCGTTGCTGTTCATCCCTGACACCATCGTCGGGCTGTTCCGCGACCGCTTCATGGCCTACAACCTGGACCAGGCCAAGGGTGTACAGGCGCTGATCGTGCGCCAGTTCCGCCAGGCCCCGCCCGAGCAGTGGCCAGCGGTGGCGCAGGAACTGGCCAGTGATTTCGCGCCGCTGGAGCTGCAACTGCTGCGCATGGACCAGGCCGAGCTGGGCGCCGAAGAGCAGGCGCGGCTGGAGCACGGCCTGTACGCGGTGCGCATTGCCGAGTGGGGCTACTACGAAACAGTGCTGGCACCGTTGGACAAGCAATGGCTGGTGCGCCTGCACTCACCGCCAGACCCGCTGGACATCAACGTGCTGTCGTGGGGGGTAACCGTGCTGATCGGCGCGGCCATGCTGGGCTGCCTGCTGCTGTGGGTATGGCCGCACTGGCGCGACCTGGAACGGCTGAAGGAAACCGCCCGGCGCCTGGGCCTGGGGCAGATGGCCGAGCGCACGCACATTTCGCCGCATTCCAACATCGGTGAGCTGGCGGGGGTGTTCGACACCATGGCCAGCGACCTGGAGCGACACGTCAACCAGCAACGCGAGTTGCTGAATGCGGTGTCGCACGAGTTGCGCACGCCACTGACGCGGCTGGATTTTGGCCTGGTGCTGCTGTTCGACGAGGTGCCGCCTGCCAGCCGCAAGCGCCTGCTGGAACTGGTGGGGCACGTGCGTGAGCTGGATGAACTGGTGCTGGAACTGTTGTCCTATAGCCGCCTGTACAACGCCGACCAGGCCCGCGAGCGGGTCGAGGTGTCGTTGCTGGAGTTGGTCGACAGCGTGCTCGGCGGTTTCGCCGAAGAGCTCGATGGCCGCGGCATCCGTTGGGAAGTGCAGGCCGAAGGCAACCTGCCCCGGTTTGTGCTGGACCCTCGGCTGACGGCGCGGGCGGTGCAGAACCTGGTGCGCAATGCCATGCGCTATTGCGATGAAAGCCTGTTGCTGCGCTTGCGTCTGGAGGGCGATGGCGCCTGCCTGCTGACGGTGGAGGATGACGGCATTGGCATACCCGTGGAGGAGCGGGAGCGGATTTTCCAGCCGTTCTATCGGCTGGATCGCAGCCGCGACCGCAACACGGGTGGGTTTGGCCTGGGGCTGGCCATCAGCCGGCGAGCGATCGAGGGGCAGGGTGGGACCTTGACCGTGGCGCAGTCGGCATTGGGTGGGGCGCAGTTCCGCATTCGTTTGCCGGCGGGGTGATGGGCTGCCTGCTAACCCTGTTCCGCCAACTGTGACGTCCACAGCACAAACCGGTCCTTGCCGGTGTGCTTGGCTTCATACAGCGCCTGGTCGGCCTTGACCAACGCCATGGTCAAGGTGTCGCCCGCGCTCACCTGTGCCAGGCCGATGCTGATGGTGACCGGGTGTGCGCCGGCATCATCACGCACTCTGCGTACCAACGCCTCCACCAATTGTTCGGCACCTTGCTGGTCCTGCCCTTCAAGAAAAATGGCGAACTCCTCGCCGCCCAGCCGGGCAAATTCGGAATCGACCATGGCTGCCTTGATATGCAGTGCCACGCGCTTGAGCACTTCGTCACCAATGTCGTGGCCGAAACGGTCGTTGACCTTCTTGAAGTTGTCTATGTCGACCATCGCCAGGTACTGCCCCGGGGTTGCCAGTTTCAGTTGTTGCTCCGCCTTGGCCATGAACGAGCGGCGGTTAGGGATTTCGGTCAGCGCGTCGACATAAGCCTGCTCCAGTAGCACTTTGGACAGGTAGAAATTGTGCAGCTTGGCTTTGCGGATCTGCAGGTAGCTGTAGCTGACCAGGCCGCTGAGGAACACGGCATAGCTGATCAGCATGGCGCCTTCGAGTGCATCGGGTTCGATGCGGGTGTGGTAGAAGGGGTTGAGTACT
This sequence comes from Pseudomonas sp. NPDC008258, assembly GCF_042956345.1. Lineage (NCBI taxonomy): Bacteria > Pseudomonadati > Pseudomonadota > Gammaproteobacteria > Pseudomonadales > Pseudomonadaceae > Pseudomonas > Pseudomonas sp. NPDC008258. The sequence continues at coordinate 29,358 of NZ_JBIBGE010000025.1, read as the reverse complement.
ACCCAGGTGATGACCATGGCGCAGAAGAACGACCAGCGCCGCGTCGGCAGCACCGACAAGGCATACAGCACGGTAGAGACGCCGAGCACCAGCCACACCGGGCGCAGGGCCACCGGTATGCCTTCGATCACCAGGCGCATGCTTAAGGTGATGACGGCAATGAACAACAGGTTGAGCACGTCGAAGTGATGGCTGCGCCGGGTGAAGCGCAGCACCACGGTCAGGCAACCGAGCAGGGCGATGAACACGTAGGACCGCCAGGTGAACCCCTGGTCGCCGAGGAAACTGACGATCAGGTCGAAGACCAGCCAGATCAGGATGCTGACGCAGAACACCAGCTGGCAGAACGGGCGCATGGACTCGAATTCGTGCTGCCGGAACTCGGCGCGCAAGGCGGCGGGGGCGACCTGCTTGCGGATGTGTGCTTCGATGGTCTTGAGCATCGGTGGGCTCCTGAGACTACTGCTTGTCCAGGCCCGGCCTCTTCGCGGGCACGCCCGCTCCCACAGGGACCGCGCAGTATTCGAATGCTGTGGGGAACCTGTGGGAGCGGGCGTGCCCGCGAAGAGGCCAGGCCTGGTGACTCAATTCTGTGGCAAAACACCCTTGGCCCAGGGCCGGTAGCGCAAGGCAAAGACGGCCTCGGCATGGCACCCGCCACCCACTTTCGGCTCGGCAGGCTCTGCCCGGAATGCCTGCCCCGGTGCGCTCACCTGGCGGAACGCCTCACGCACCACACCCACCCGGCACGGCAAGGCCTGCTCATAGCCCTGACGCACCAACGCAGGCAAGCGCCCGGTCCCGGCGCCATCCTGCCACCACACCTTCAAGCCCAGACCCGCCAGTTGATCCAGCCAGGCAGCATTGACCCGCGGCGACAGCTTGCCTGCGCTAAACGCACTGATGTGCAAAGGCTTGTCCAACTGGCGGTTGAAGGCCTGCAACTGGCGGTACAGCGCATCGCGGCGCTCGCTTTCACGAAAGTGCTGGTCGTCCAGTTCCATGGGCAGGTACCAACCGTCCACCGGCAACTGCCAGGTCTGGCGCAGGTGCTGGTACTGGCTTAGCGAACGCCCCAGTTGGGCTTTCCAGTAGCTGCTCAGGCCTTCGCCGTCCAGTTCGTCGAGGCGCTGGTAATAGGCCGGGTCCATGTATAACCCCACGACCAATTGCAGCCCTTGGGCACGTGCGGCCCGCAGGCTGTTGGCCAACCAGCCCTGGGCACCGCCAAAGTCACTGTCGCCATAGGCACTCCATTGCACGATCAAGGTCTTGCCACCCTGCGCCACGGTGGCGTGCCACAGCTGTTGCCACTGGGCCGGGGTAACACCGGCGTCGCGGTTGAGCGGTTGGTAGAACAGGCGCTGGTCGGCCGTGGCGGGCAGGCACAGGGCAAGCAGGCAGAGGGCGAGGATCGTACGCATCAGAAGGTCATCTCCGCACCGACCAGCACGCCATTGGCGCGCTGGTAAAGGTTGCCACCCAGCGACTGCTGGTACTCGGCACGCACTTTCAGCGAGCCGCGGTAGGCGTTGTAGCGGTCGCCATCGAACCACCATTGCCAGCGCACACCCACCCCGGCGCGGGCGTCCTGGCGCCAGTCGTTACTCGGGTCCTGGCTGGAAAACTCGACAAAGCCGTAGGGCATCAGGGTTTGCGGTGAGCTGCCCGGCAGTTTCCAGGCATGCCCTTGCTGGTAGCGCGACAGCCAGGCGTGGTCGCCGGCGCGGGTCCACCAGGCCGCGTCAAGGTAGAGGAAGCGCTCGTTCCAGTCGTCTTCATCCACCCGCCAGTCGTTGCGCCAGTCGCCTTGGTCGAGGAACGAGGCGGTGGCGCGTAGCAGCAGGTCATTGCTCGACTCGGCGTGGTGGCGCAGGTCGCCCCAGTTGCCGCCAACCTTGGCCGGGCTGAGCAACTGGCCCAGGCTCAGGCCACGGTAGTGTTCTTCGTCGATCTGCCGCTGGTGGTAAAGCTCTGCGTACAAGTTGAGGTTGGCCTGGCCGAGCGGCTTGTAGCGCAGGCCAACGCCAGTACCCATGCTTTGCGCATAGTCGGTGCGGCTCTGGCCACCGAACAGCACCCGCCCATAGACCGACAGGGTGCTGCCGTTGCGGCTCGGCTCTTCGCCCAGGGCGTGGTCCCACATGGCCAGTTGCACGTTCTGCGATTGGGCGCGGCGCGAGCTGCCGCTGCGCTCGCCGTTGTCGAGGAACTTGTCGTTGGTTGAGGTGCCGGCGGGTGACCAGGTGCTGGCCAGGGTGATGGTGTCACGCCGTGACAGGGCTTCGTGAGCCCTGCGCTGGCGGTATTTGCGGGCTTCCAGGCTGCCGTACTCATCGTCACCGTCAACCAGGTTATGTTCCACATCGAGAATACGCCGCAGTTCGCGGCGTGCCGCGGCGCTGTCCTCGGCTTCGTCGTAACGCAAGGCCAGGGTTTCGCCAAGGCGGTAGTCCTCGGGGAAGTCGTGGGTCGCCCGCTCCAGGTAAGGGATCGACTGGCGTCGCTGGGCCTTGTCCGTGGAGCCGGCCAGGCGCATGCCGTAATCAGCGCGGTAGCGTGGCTGATCGGGGGCCAGGCGCACCGCTTCGGCAAGCCAGGCCATGCTCTGCGCGCTGTCGCCGGCCAGTTGCGCGGTGCTGGCGGCCGCGTAGTAGTGGTCGGCGCGTGGGGTGCTGGCCAAGGCCTGGCGTTGGAAGCCTAAGGCGGTCGGGTAATCGCCCTGGCGCTGGGCGATGGCGGCGCCCAGCGCCCAGTCATCGGCGCTGTGGTGCGCGGCGGCGTCCCAGTAGCGTCGAGCGGCTTCTGCATCGCCGGCATTCAGCGCGCCACGGGCGGCAGTGAGGCGGGCGTTGTCGGTCCAGGCGCTGTCCGGCACGCTGCGCCAGATGGGCAGGGCAGCCTCGGAGTCGCCCGCCGCTTCAAGGGCATAGGCCAATGGCAGGCGATCTGCGCTGCCGCCCAAGCGCTCGGCGGCCTGGTAGTAGACCACCGCTTCGCCGGGCTGGTCAGGCATGGCGCAGCGGCCCAGTGCGCGGTACTGGCCGGGTTCGCTCGGGGTGGCTGGTATTGCCTGGCGCACGGCATCGCACTGGCCGGCTTCGGCCAGGCGGCCGAGCAGCTGGGCGCGGGTGTTGGCATCCACTCGCGGTATCAGGCCAAGCATGCGGCGGCTGTCCAGCGGCCCGTCAGTACGCGCATACAGATTGCCCAGGCGTTGCAGCAGCGATGGGCTGAGGCGGCCCTGTCGGCGGTCGTAGGCTTGCTCCAGCAGTTGCCGGGCCTGCCCGGTCTGGCCTTGTTCCACCAGCAGGAATGTGGCTTGCTCCAGCGCTGCCAGGTCGCCAGTTTGCCGGTAGAGCTTTTCCAATTCGCTGGCCGTGCGCGGTTGTGGCGGTTGCGGTGGGGCGCCATACAGCCGTTGCCTGAGCACGGCGTAGGCACGAGGATTGGTGCTGGAGGTACAGCCTTTGAACTGCTCGCGGGCCTGGTCCGGGTCTTGACGTGACAGCCAGTCTACGGTTTCCAGGCAGGGGCGCTGCAAATCGTTGCTCAAGCGGCGCACCAGCGCTGCATCGTCACCTTCGCGGGCCAGCTCCCACAGTTGCTGGCGCTGGTCGGGTTGATTCAGTTGCTCGGGCGGCAGCGACTGCAACCAGCGCTGGGCTGCCTGGTTATGGCCCACGGCAATGGCGCGGTTGGCCATGGCCAGGCGCGCCTGGTTCGCCGCTTGAGGGGAGGGCGCGCTGGGCAGCAGCTTGCTCAGACCCTTTTCATCCACCTGCTGGACATAGGCATTGGCCAGGCGTTGCCAGTCCTGGGCGGGCAACTGGCCCTTTTCGGCAAGCGGTTGCAGTTGCTCGATGGTTTCCTTCCAGTTGCGCAACTGTTCGGCGAAGTTGGCCCGGGCCAGGCGCAGCACCTGGCCATCATCGCGGGGCGGCAGCTGGTTGAGCCACGCCAGTGCTTTGCCGGCCCCCCCGAACTTGGCCAGGCTCAGGCTGTAGGCCTGCCACAGGCGCACCCGGTGCATGGCATCACTGGTAGCCAGCCATTGCTCCACCTGGCTGGCTGGCGGTGGGTCCTGCTCGATCCAGGTCAGGCGAAGCTCAAGCAGCGCGTCGGCGTATTCGGGGCTGCCGCCCAGCTGTTCGGCCAGCGCTTGGGCGTCCTTGTAGCGACGTTGGTGGGCCAGGGCCTCTACCAGCAGCGCACGGGCTTCGTCGTTGTTCGGCACCCTGCCCAGTACGTGGCGGGTAAGGCGCTCGACCTCGGCCCAGTTGTCCTTCTTCGCTTCACGGTAGCTGCGGTCCATGAACGGGAAGCTGGTAAACCGCTGGAAGTCGGTCATCGGCGCCGAGGCTGTGGCGGGCAGGGCGGTGGCGCACAGCAACAGGCCAGTGAAGGTGAGGGAAACGCGCGGCTTCATGCCACCTCCCGGGTCAGGTCTAGGGCGGCCTGCTGTTCGCTGGCCTGTTCATCGAGGGCCTGCTGTAGCACCTGCTCGGTGATGATGCCGCGGGCGATCAGGTGCTCGCCCAGGCTTTGGCGTTCGGGGTCGAAGTCGATCAGGGCCTGGTTGAACAAGGTGACCGGAACCATGCCGCGTACCTGCAGCAGGGCACCGAGCATCACCTGGTGGTGGCTGACTTGCTCCAGCAGCGCTTCGTCATCCTGATGGCGTTCGAGGATGGCCAGCATGTCGCGGGTTTCCGGCTTCTGCCAGGGGCTGGGGTAGTGCAAGCGCAGGCCCAGGGTTACCCTGCCTTGTGGTGCCAGACGGACGCTGACCGGGCGTTTCAGGTGGCGGCTGATCACCCCCAGCGACACTTGGCTGACCGGGCTTTCGCTGGCCAGGATCAGCGTGTCGCCGTCTTCGGCTACCGGCAGCACGCCATAGTGCGTCGCCAGTTTGCGTGGCAGTCTGGCGATCAGTTGCGGGTCAAGCTTGAACGGGTTCAGCGGTGCCCAGGGCATGTCCAGTTGCTCGGCCAGGGTCGCCACCAGTTGTTCGCTGTTCAGCCAGCCACGCAGTAGCAGCTCGCGGCCCAGGCGCCGGCGTACCGGGCTGGTGATTGCCTGTTGCAGCTGCTCGTCGGTGATCAACCCTTTGGCCACCAGGCGCTGGCCCAACGGCGTGCGGGCCGGGGTGGCGATGGCGGGGAACTCGTGGGTGGTCTTGTCCCAGGCCACGCGCCGCGAGTCGCCCATTTCCATGACCTGGCGCAGGGCACGCAGGTTGGCGAAGAAGTTGACGAAGTTGCTCCACATCATGCGCGGCGCCGACAGCAGGCCTTCGCCAATGCCGTAGAAGCGGGTAACGAACCAGCCGCGCTGGAACAGGCGGTTGAACAGCATCAGGCCGTTGAGCCACAGCAGGGTGGACAGCAGCCAGCTGTCGCTGAGGATCGACATGAAGCGCCAGGCGTCTGGTGCAATCACCGTGACCAGCCACATGGCCAGCAACACCAGCAGCAACAGGTTGACCAGAAAACTCAGCAGGTAGGCGAACAGCCCACGGCGGTCGCGCCAGAGGAAGTAGTTGAGCGCACCCTTGCGGCTCCAGCCGAGGTTGCTGGTGCCCTGGAACACAATGCCCACGATCCACCGCGACTTTTGCCGGATGGCATGCTGCCAGTCCCGCGGGAAGTGCTCGCGCACGCAGATCACCTGGGAGAACTCCCGGCTCATGCCCGGGCGCCACGCCTGCTGCAGGGTCAGCGCCGGGTCGGTGATGGAATAGCGGGCAAAAATGCACTTCATGCCCTTTTGCTTCAGGCGAAAGCCGATGTCGTAGTCTTCGGTGAGGCTCTGCACGTCGAAGGCAATGCCGTCACCGTCCTCCAGCAGTGCGCTGATGGCGCGGCGGCTGAAACAGGTGCCCACGCCGGCGCTGGGCACCTGGCCGGTAAGCGCTTCGCGAACGATCACGTCCTTGCCGTGGTTTTCGGCGAACTCGTCGACATAGTGGCCGGCGGTAAAGCCCTTCCATTCCGGTGCGTAGGGGTACACCGGGATCTGGATCATGTCCTTGTTCGGCAGCAGGTAGTTGAACAGGCGCAGCTCCATGGGCGAGATGACGTCTTCGGCGTCGTGCAGAATGAAACCGGCGAACTCGATACCGGCGTCTTGCTGGAAGCGCAGCAGCGCGTCGATGATGTTGTTCAGGCAATCGGCTTTGCTGGTAGGGCCGGGGCGGGCGCACACCACCTTGTGCACGTTGGGGTAGTGCAGGCACACCGCGTCGACGTCGGCCTGGGTTTGCGGGTCGTTGGGGTAGGTGCCGACGAAAATCTGGTAGTTCTCGTAGTCGATGGTGGAGGCCGCCAGGCGCGCCATTTCACCGACCACGCCCACTTCGTTCCAGGCCGGGACCATGATGGCCAGGGGTTTTTCCGGGACTTCGTACAGGCGTTTCTCGTCGGCCTTTTCAAACTTGTCGTAGATGCGAAAACGCCGGATCAGCTTGCGGCCCCAGTAGCACAGGTCGATGAACAGGTCGTCCAGGCCCAGCAGGAACATCAGCGAGGCGAGGGTGATGGCCAGGATCTTCAGGCCGAACAGCACATAGGTGAGAAAATCGATGAATGCCAGGCTCATACGGCAGTCACCGTGGGGGCGGTGTGGGCCATCGTCTTTATCCTCGCTCGGTTCCCTCGACGAAGTTGTACGAGATGTCGCCGTTTGTACGGGATAGATACAAGCAGCCGAACGTGCTGTTGTCCAAATTTCGGGCTTTTTCTTGTGGGCCACATCTTGTAGTTTTACAGGTCGTTTACCCAGGGAGCTGAACATGCAAGGCAAGGCCCGCAAGATCGTCCAGGCCATTCTTTACGAGGCCATCGCCGTCGCCTGCGTGGCGCCGGTGCTAGAGCTGGCGTTCGGCGCTGGCATGGCACAGTCGGCCGCGTTGTCGGTCATGATGTCGGGCATCGCAATGAGCTGGAACATGGGTTACAACTGGGTGTTCGAGCGCTGGGAAGCGCGCCAGCAGCAGCGTGAGCGCACCTTCTTGCGGCGCCTGCTGCATGCCCTGGGCTTCGAGGGTGGGCTGGTGGTGATCTTGCTGCCACTGGTGGCGTACTGGCTGGATGTGAGCCTGTGGGCGGCACTGCTGACCAACCTGGCGTTGTTCGTATTCTTCTTCGTGTACGCCTTTGTCTTCCAGTGGGGGTTCGACAAAGTGTTCGATGTACCGCTTTCGGCGCAGCAGGCCAAGTGTTGACTTTGTGCCGCACTAACGGCTAAGTTCCTACCCCATGAAAACATTCCCGCATGTGAACGCCATTATTATTACCGCCATTATCAGCTTGGCGGGCTAGCGCGTACGTGCACCGAACCCGCCCTGGAGGCGGGTTTTTACTCTCTGACTCCTGGGCAACGTGAAAACAGCCAAGGAGTCATCGATGACCAGCTTCAGCGTCCCTCGTGCCAGCGTTACCCCCCAGCAACTGCTGTCGGAGCAGGTGCGGCGCATTCTTGCCGCGCCGGTGTACGACCTGGCCATCGAAACACCGCTGCAAGCTGCGCCGGCACTGTCTGCCAGCCTGGGTAACCAGGTGCTGCTCAAGCGTGAAGACCTGCAGCCCACTTTCTCGTTCAAGATCCGCGGCGCCTACACCCGGCTGTCACGGCTGAGCACCGCGCAACGCGAGCGTGGGGTGATCACTGCCTCGGCAGGCAACCATGCCCAGGGCGTGGCCCTGGCGGCGTCCCACCTGGGCCTGAAGGCCACTATCGTCATGCCGACTACCACGCCATCGCTGAAGGTGGAGGGGGTGCGCTCGCGGGGCGGGCATGTGGTGTTGCACGGCGAGAGCTTCCCGCATGCTCTGGCCCATGCGCTGAAGCTGGCCGACAGCGAAGGGGCCACCTTCGTGCCGCCATTCGATGACCCGGACGTGATCGCCGGGCAGGGCACGGTGGCGATGGAGATCCTGCGCCAGCACCCAGGTGCACTGGATGCCATCTTCGTGCCGGTCGGTGGTGGCGGGCTGATCGCCGGCATCGCCGCTTATGTGAAGTACCTGCGCCCTGAGGTGAAGGTGATCGGCGTGGAACCGGAGGATTCCAACTGCCTGCAGGCTGCCATGGCCGCTGGCGAGCGGGTGATCCTGCCGCAGGTCGGCACCTTTGCCGATGGCGTGGCGGTGGCGCAGATCGGCGCACATTGCTTCGAGTTGTGCCGGCATTTCGTTGACGAAGTGGTGACGGTGAGCAGCGATGAACTGTGTGCGGCGATCAAGGACATCTATGATGATACCCGTTCGATCACCGAGCCTTCCGGTGCACTGGCGGTGGCCGGTATCAAGAAGTACGTGGCACGGGATGGCGTGCAGGGGCAAACCCTGGTGGCCATCGATTCCGGGGCGAACGTCAATTTTGACCGGCTGCGCCATGTGGCCGAGCGGGCCGAGCTGGGCGAGCAGCGTGAGGCAATCATTGCCGTGACCATCCCGGAGCAGCCGGGCAGCTTCCGTGCGTTTTGCCAGGCGCTGGGCAAGCGGCAGATCACCGAGTTCAACTACCGCTATTACCCAGGCAAGGAAGCGCGTTTGTTCGTGGGCGTTCAGACGCACCCGCTGCACGACCCGCGAGACCAGCTGCTGGCCAACCTGCGCGAGCAGGGTTACAGCGTGCTTGACCTGACCGAAAACGAACTGGCCAAGCTGCATGTGCGCCATACCGTGGGTGGCCATGCCGCGCCGGGTGCGGATGAGCGGGTCATGCGCTTCGAGTTCCCCGAGCGGCCCGGGGCGTTATTGGGCTTTCTGGAGCGGCTGGGCAAGCGCTGGAACATCAGCCTGTTCCATTACCGCAACCATGGCGCGGCAGAGGCCCGGGTGTTCGCGGCGCTGGAGGTGCCGGGGGACGAGCTGGCGGGGTTGCCGCTGGCGCTGGACGAGATGGGGTATCGATATTGGGATGAGACTGATAACCCGGCTTACAAGCTGTTTCTGGGTTGACCTGAAAGTCTGGGGTGGCCTGTACTGGCCTCATCGCCGGCAAGCCAGCTCCCACAAGTGACCGCATGATCTCAGTCTTTGTGCAATACCTGTGGGAGCTGGCTTGCCGGCGATGGGCCGCATAGCGGCCCCGGTTTCAGCGCTCACGCATGAAAAAGCCGGCAACGAACTTGCGGAAGGTTTCCAGGCTCTTGAAGTCGGCATAGCGCTTGAAATTCTCGGCATCCGGCTCGGGCCCGATCGGCTGTTCAAGCAGCGACACCGACAGCACCCGGTCCTGGTCCGAGGTCAGCACCAGTTCATCCATGACTTGCCCGCCGATTACCGGCCGGCGCATCTGTACCTTCACGCCTTTGCTGGCCATCCAGTCGATCAACGATACCAGCGCCTTGAGCGGTTCGCGCTCTTCATCGCGATACACCGGGAACAGGTGTGCGCGGGACAGCACGGGTACGCTGGCCACATGGATCAGCTCGTAGTAATGGCTGCCGGCGCTGGTTGGCGAGTAGATCATCAGCGCCAGCAATGGCCCGGTGGTGCGGTTGCCGCCCCAGTACAGGTGGTGCCCCTGGAAGTCGAAGCCGTCTTCACTGCGGTTGTTGAACAGCTTGCGCCCTTTGATCTGGTCGACGCAGTCCAGCATCAGCCCATGGCGGCGATGGTTGCCGAACACCGTGGCCTCGCGCAGGCGGGACTTGAGCATCATCATGTGCTTCATGTCCAGGCGGGTTTCCAGGTAGTTGCTGGCGGGTACCCGTTCCAGCAGCGGGTAGCGGTTGGCCACGCTGCGCAGTTCGGCAAACTGGGTGGTCAGGTCCTTTTTCAGGTGAGTGGCGTAAAGGTTCAGGCCGCTGGTTTCGATCCAGGTCAACAGCAGGGACAGCAGGCGTTGTTGTTCGCGCCGGTCATTGCCATCGCCGCCGGTACCGCTGGCGGCACTGCGGAAGTCGCTGATCAGGCGTAGCGGTGTATCTGGCGGCAGCCAGGCAGCGGGCGGTGCCGGGTCGTTTTCGCGTTCGGCCGCTTCCCGCTCGTCTCTGGTAAACGGGCAACCGGGTGCGTGCTCGGCCGTGCCCGGGTTGTTCTTGATAAACAGCGTGCCGGTATTGCCGTTGAGCGTGACGTTGAGCACTGGCAAGGCATCGCTACGGCAGTCGCAGGCCAGCCACTGGTTGGCGTTGCGCACCTTCATCAGCAGCTGGTTGGCCTGTAACAGGCGTGGGCCGGCGAGGCTGCCGGTGGCAAAGCCGACCAGCAGCTCTTCCTCGGCGGGGGTCAGGCTGCGCACCTGGGCGGCGGTTTTGTCGATGATTCGCATGAAGCAGCTCCAAGCTACAAGCCCCAAGCTTCAAGCAAACTCGCGCCGCTTTCAACATGCCGCTCAGTTACCGGCGAACATCTTCGCGGCACGGGCGCGAATTTCGTCGGGGGTGAGGTCTTCCTTGTGGGTCGAGACGAACCAGATATTGCCGAACGGGTCTTTCAGGGTACCGCTGCGGTCGCCGTAGAACTGGTCGGTCAACGGGTGCAACTGGGTGCCGCCAGCCGCCAGGGCCTGGGCATAAACCTTGTCGCAGTCCTCGACATACAAGTGCAGGCCCACGCCTGCGCCGCTGAGCTTCTGGCTGGCGGTGAGCCCGCCCTCCATGTCGCAGGGGTCGCCCAGCATCAACGATGAATCACCGATTTTCAGCTCGGCATGGCCAACGCGGCCCCCTGGGGCATCGAGGCGGAACATTTCGACCGCACCAAAGGCCTGCTTGTAGAACTCGATGGCCTTGGCGGCATCGTTGATGGCCAGGTAGGGGGTAATGCTGTGCTGGCCTTCGGGGATGGGTTTGACTGCCATGTTCGACGCTCCTTTGCAGTGGGCGCCGGAGGGCGCCCTGTTGCTTAGAGTCGTTTGCGCGGATGGAAAATCGACAATGGCGCTAGAACGATTGTCTATAAACGCGGCCGTCAGAAGATGTAGTCAGTGGTAAGGAAGCTCGACTGGCGGTTGCGGATGATTTCGCTGATCAGTTCCTTGTTGGCCTCCTGGAAGCGGGTGGCGACCAGCGTGCGGATGGAAAACACACGCAAGGCGTCATGTACCGACAGGGTGCCTTCGGCGCTGTTCTTGCGGCCGTTGAACGGGTAGGTATCGGGGCCGCGCTGGCATTGCGCGTTGATGTTGATGCGCCCGACCTGGTTGGCGAAGGTGTCGACCAGGCTGCCGATGGTCGCCGGGTCGTTGCCGAACAGGCTCAGTTGCTGGCCGTAATCGGAGCCCAGCACGTAGTCGATGACGGTTTGCAGGTCGCGGTAGGGCACTACCGGTACCAGCGGGCCGAACTGCTCCTCGTGGTAGACGCGCATTTCGTGGCTGACCGGGTACAGCAAAGCCGGGTAGAAGAACGAGCCGCGGCTTTGCCCGCCGCCTTCGTTGAGCACGCGGGCACCCTTGGCGGTGGCATCGGCGACCAGGCCGTCGAGGTAGTCGACCTTGCCGGGCTCTGGCAGCGGTGTCAGCGCTACGCCGGGCTCCCACGGCATGCCGGGCTTGAGCGCGGCCAGTTTGCGCTGGAACTTGTCGAGGAAACTATCGACCACGTCTTCGTGCACGAACAGGATCTTCAGCGCCGTGCAGCGCTGGCCGTTGAACGACAGCGCACCGGTAACCGCCTCTTCAACGGCGTTGTCGAGGTCGACCTGTGGCAGCACGATACCCGGGTTCTTGGCATCCAGCCCCAGTGCGGCGCGCAGCCGGTGCGGGCGCGGGTGCAGCTTTTTCAGGTCGCTGGCTGCCTTGTGGGTGCCGATGAAGGCGAATATATCGATGTTGCCGCTGGCCATCAGCGCGCTCACCGTTTCCCGGCCGCGGCCGTAGATGACGTTGATTACCCCTGGCGGGAAGCTGTCACGGAACGCTTCCAGCAATGGGCGGATCAGCAGCACGCCGAACTTGGCCGGCTTGAACACCACCGTGTTGCCCATGATCAGTGCGGGGATCAGGGTGGTGAAGGTTTCGTTAAGGGGGTAGTTGTAGGGGCCCATGCACAGGGCCACGCCCAGCGGTGCACGGCGAATCTGGCCCAGCGTGCCTTGTTCGAGCTCGAAGCGGCTGGAGCGCCGGTCGAGGTCCTTGAGGGCGTTGATGGTGTCGACGATGTAGTCGCAGGTGCGGTCGAATTCCTTTTCAGAATCCTTGAGGTTCTTGCCGATTTCCCACATCAGCAGTTTGACCACGGCCTGGCGCTGTTCGCGCATGCGTGCCAGGAAGGTTTCGACGTGCTGGATACGTTCGGCGACGCGCATGTTCGGCCAGGCGCCACGGCCCTTGTCGTAGGCCTGCACGGCAGCGTCCAGCGCGGTAAGGGCGGTGTCTGCATCGAGCAGCGGGGCGCTGCCCAGTATCACCTGGTGTTCTTCGTTGCCTTCCTTGAGCCACACAGGGCTGCGTACCGTTGCCAGAGGCCCGTCCCAGCGCCTGAGTTCGCCATTCACCAGGTAGTCGCGTTGTTCCAGGGGGGCTCCCAGGCGCCAGGTTTCAGGGATGTTTTCGGCGCTGGGGAAGAGTGAATCGAGCAGACGGTCCATGGGTACTGCACCTCACATGACAGGGCGGGTTTCAAGCAGGGTGAATCGCTTCAGCTGCGAGCATGCACCGGCTGCCGGAAAAACACCAGTCTGGCCCAACCTGCCACCCAATGCCCGTCGACGTGCAAGCATTTCCCACTCTGCACTTATGCAATGAAGGCATGAAAACAAATTGAGTGATAGCGAATGGGTAGTCACGGAAGTGCTGGTTGGGCACGGTTATAGCAAAGTGCTTGTTGAATATGCATTTCATGCAGGAAATTTGACGCCATGAAACTTGATCTAAAGTTAGCTGGAAGCCGCTTGCCAAAGCCTTTGCAGGCATCTTAAATTGTTACTGAATGTGATAAGAAAGTTTCAGGGCGCACTATAAAAATCAAAGCGTTAAGTGGTTTTGCTGAATTTTTCTCTTTTCCGATTGACCATAGAGCACTTCAAAAGGACGTCGAAGAAGAAATGAAAGAGACCCTGACGGCTACAGCGCGTAAATTCCTGTCGCCCTCCCTGCGCTATGAAATGAGGCTGCTGGCCAGCAAGGTGCGTGAAGTGCTGGCGCGCGCCTGTTTCTGGCGTTGGGAAGTTGCCCGGTTCAGGCTGCAGCAGGAGAGCCCTTACGAAATCCTCTACATCGGCCGCAAGCAGCAACGGGAAATGGCCAAGCTGCTGATCGGCGGCAAGGGGCAGGGCAGTGCTGCCATCGTGGAAGGCGCAAGTGCCACAACGGCGGCCAACCACGTAGTGGTCATTAGCGAAATGCCAACGTCGGGGGCGCTCTCGGTGCCGCATTACCTGAGCGCCGTGGTACCGCTAGGGCGCCCGCTGGAAGACATCACGGCCCGCTACGACAGCGAATTGCGGCGCAGTATTCGCAAGAATCGCCCGCTTTACCAGATGCGTCAGACCCTCTCGGACGACGAGATCGCCATGGCTGATCGTGAGCTGCTGCGCCCCTATGCCACGGCACGGCAGGGTATTCATGCTGCGCAGTTTCCCACGGATGAAGTGTTCCGCATTGCCAAGAGTGTTGGCCGGCTCGACCTGATTACCTTGGGCGATGAAGTGATCGGCTGCCACTTGGGATGTGAAGTGGTACGCGGCGGCAAGCGTTACTGGAGTACCTTGCGTTTTGGCTATTGCGAAGCGGTGTTTTCCGATGCCAAGAAGTTGCGCGAGGTGAACTCCATCACGACGTTCATGGCCCTTGAGTGGGCGCTGGAACATGGCTTCGATTATTACGACATTGGTTTGTGCCTGGCGCGCCCGGATGACGGGCTGCTGAAATGGAAGCGTCGGCGCGGTGGTGACATCGATTCGCTGGGTAATCATGCCTACTTGTTTGTGCGCTTGCCCAAGGCCGGTACCGCGAAGTTCTTGTGGGACACGCCCATGTTCGCAGTTGAAGGCGACAAGCTTACGCTGCACCTGGGCTTGCCCGAGGGGCCGAGTGAAGAGGAGTTTGCCAGCCGCTACCACGAAATGGTGTTTGGCGGCCTGCACAAGATTTACCTCTATGGTGGCAACGGGGCGGGCGAACCGTTCGTGGAGGCGTTGCGCAGCAGGTATGCCAACTTGCAATCCCCCCCCGCCATGGAGCGGGTAATGTCCAGCTGAGTGTTTGCCAGGGATGCGTTGAGAGGGCGCCTGGCGCCTGGTTCATGACTTTGTTACCCAAGGGAGGACGCTTCATGGGAAGCGACATCTCGCAGTTCAGTGCATCGCCCGCCGCCAAGCAGCACACCTGGACGCTGGCCGCTTACCGCTACATGGCACGCAAGCGGTTGGGCAAGAACACGGCCATCGACCTCAAGAGCATTGCCAGCAAGAGCTGGGACATTGCCCCAGGCGAAACCACAGTGTCGCCACCCGCCATTTACCTGCCCGGCCAACTGGAACGGGTGACGGGCTGGGAGGGCAAGCGTTTCTACCCCTACGTGCACCCCGCCCGTACCATGGAGGGCGGCATCAGCACGCTGCAAGGGCCGACCCGTGGGTACCTGATCAAGAATGTATGGCTGGTCGATGGTGCGCTGTACAAAGGCAAGGCCAGCCATTGGCTGTCGCTCAAGCCCAGTACCTTTCCTGCCATCATCGTGGACAACGAAATCGATCGCGCGGCCATTTATTGCACGCAAAACGGCAATTCCTGGTTCGGCACCTGGCTGATGGAAGATTGCCCCACCTACGCGCTGGCCTGTAACGAAGGCATACCGGTGACCACTGCGCCGTCGGCCAGGTACCCGTTGTTTACCCAGGCGCCCGCCTATGAAGACTGGCTGGACATGAAGCCGCTGCGCCTGCGCAGTGCGTTTTTCCGGGAACTGGTACTGTTCGACGACCAAAGCAACAACCGCAGCCGGCACGCCCGCTATCGGGCCATGGGCGACAAGCTGCTGTCGCATGTACCGCATGCCCCGCACCCTGGGGTGTTCCTGCTGCGTGGCGGTGATGGCGACTTGCGCTTGCTGCGTAACGAGCTTGAGCTTGCCGAGCATCTGCGGGTTACCCGTGGCTTTCGCGTGGTCAACCCGCTCAAGTCGGATGTGCCGAGTATTGTTGCAGCCTGCGCGGGGGCGAACGTGGTGATTGGCGTGGAGGGTAGCCAGCTGGTGCATGGGGTGAATGTGCTGCAGCCTGGCGGTAGCCTGCTGACCTTGCAGCCGCCTAACCGGTTTGTCAGCTACTACAAATACCTGACGGATCGCGACCACCAGCAGTTCGGCTTTGTGGTCGGGATACCGGAGGGCGATGGTTTCCGGATCGATATCGATGAAGTGGAGCGCACGCTCGATCTGTTTGCGCGATAAGTGTGTAGTATCGGGGCATGTCAGCAACGAGTGGACTAGGGGATGACCGAGGTTTCGCGGTTCTGGCGTGACCCGGCATTGCCCTTTGTCGAGGCCAGGCGCGTAGGGGACGGGCGACAGGTGTGTTATGCCGCACATTCCCACGAGAGCTTTTCGATTGGTGTGATCACGGGTGGGCGCAGCACCTACCTGACCGGTGACACGCGCATCGAAGCAAGGGCCGGCACCACGGTGCTGATGAACCCGGGGGTGGTGCATACCTGCAACCCCATTGACGGTGAACCTTGGTCGTACCTGATGCTGTTCGTCGACCTGCCTTGGTTACAGGCGCAAGGTTTTCACCTGCCGACGCACACCTGGAGTACATCGCCTGCGTTGTACCAACGGCTGCTACGAACCTTTGCTGACGTGTTCGATGCGAGCGTGCCAGACCGGGAAGGCCGCCTGGCAGCCCTGTTCCGTTCATTGCCGGGCTTTCTTGGTGCCGACGCTTGTGTGAATGACCAGGGCAACCCGCGGCTGGAGGCTGCAGCAGCGTTCATGCGCGCCCATCGCAGCGACCCGCTGAGCCTTGAAGACATCTGCGCGGCTTGTGGCCTGTCACGTTCCTATCTGATTCGTGCGTTTCGCCAACGCTTCGGCCTGACGCCGCATGGCTACCTGCTCGACCAGCGCGTGCAACTGGCCAGGGCGCAGTTGCGCCAGGGGCGCGCAATTGCCGAGGTGGCGCAGGAGGCCGGGTTTGCCGACCAGGCGCACCTGCAGCGGGCCTTCAAACAGCACCTGGCGGCGACCCCGGGGCATTACCGCAATGCCGATGTGGTCAGATAACCAGGTAAACCGCACTGCCCACCAGTAGTAGCGCCAGCCCCCGATTGAGCAGGCGCATGTGCCGGGGGTTGCCCAGATACTGGCGAATCACGCTTCCGGCCCAGGCCCAACTGGCAACCGACAGGAAACAGATCGGTCCGTAGATCCAGGTGAACAACCACAGCAAGTGCTGCTCACTGCCGGTGTAGGCGCCAACCCCGGCCACGGCGGCCAGCCAGGCCTTCGGGTTGAGCCATTGCATGGCGGCGCCGTGCCAGGCTGTAGGGGCGTGATCAGGATGTGCACTGCCCAGGTGGCCGTTGTCACTGGCCAGCTTCCACGCCATGTACAGCAGAAATGCCACGCCACCCCAGTGCAGCAGCAGGCCCAGCAACGGCCAGCGCAGCAGCAGTTGATGCAGGCCCAGGCCGACCAGTACCAGCAACAGGCAGAAGCCCAGCGTGGCGCCGGCCACGTGGGCCAGGCTGGCGCGTAGACCATGGGTGGCACCGCTGCTCAGGGCAACGATGTTGACCGGGCCGGGTGAGATCGAGGCCGCCAGTGCGAAGGCGGCCATGGACAGGGACAGGCTCATGAGAGGATCCATTGGGCTGAAGATGGCCTGATCTTCTTGTATTGGTTGGCCAGGGTATTGAAGAAAAATACCCATGTTGGAACCCATGCCCTGATGGGAGCCTGCTCGTTACAGGTTTTGTAATAGTTTTGCGCTATCAGGGAAACCTGCTGTGCTTGTAGCATCATCTTCCCAATTTGTTGACAAGGTCTATATGAGCGCCTTCGCGGAGCCCCCCAGTCTTCGGCCCTTTCGGCCATCCTTCCCCCGTCCTTGTGACGCTTTCCTCGTGAGTACCCGCTAATGGAATGGCTAGCTGATCCCACGGCCTGGCTAGGCCTGTTGACGCTTATCGTCCTCGAGCTGGTGCTGGGTATCGACAACCTGGTGTTCATCGCCATCCTTGCCGACAAGTTGCCGCCGCATCAGCGCGACCGTGCGCGGGTGATTGGCCTGAGCCTGGCATTGATCATGCGCCTGGGCCTGTTGGCCAGTATCTCGTGGATGGTCACCCTGACCGCGCCGCTGTTCGAGGTGTTCGACAAGAGCTTCTCCGGCCGTGACCTGATCATGCTGTTTGGTGGTGTGTTCCTGCTGTTCAAGGCCACCATGGAGCTGCATGAGCGCCTTGAGGGCCACGTAACCCAGGCCAGCGGAGCCGTGCGCCATGCGGCGTTCTGGCCGATCGTTGCGCAGATCGTGGTACTCGACGCGGTGTTTTCGCTGGACGCGGTCATTACCGCAGTAGGCATGGTCGAGCACCTGTCGGTAATGATGATCGCCGTGATCTTCTCGATCGGTATCATGATCGTTGCCAGCAAACCGCTGACCCGCTTCGTCAACGCCCATCCCACGGTGATCATGCTGTGCCTGGGCTTCCTGATGATGATCGGTTTCAGCCTGACCGCCGAAGGCCTGGGCTTCCATATCCCGAAAGGCTACCTGTACGCGGCTATCGGCTTCTCGATTCTGATCGAGCTGTTCAACCAGTTGGCCCGTGCCCGGCGCAAACGCAGTTTGCAGCAGCACCGGCCGTTGCGTGAGCGCACCGCCCATGCCGTGCTGCGCCTGCTGGGTGGTCGCCGTGTCGAGGCTGACGAGGTGGGCGAGGAAATCGCCGACCTGGTCGAAGGTGGTGAGGAACAGGTGCTGTTCGACCGCCGTGAGCGGGTAATGATCAGTGGCGTGCTGAACCTGGCCGAGCGGCCTATCCGCACGGTGATGACCGCCCGTGCCGAGGTGGACATGATCGACCTGGCGCAGCCGGCCGAGGCCATTACCCAGGCGCTGGCCAACTCGCCGTACTCGCGCCTGCCGTTGATTCGCGCCGGCCGTGTGGATGAGCCATTGGGCTTCGTGCACAAGAAGGAGTTGCTCAAGGAACTGCTGTCGGGCAGCCAGCCGGACCTGGAAGGCATGGCCCGGGTGCCGTTGAACCTGTTGGAGAGCTTCAGCATCCTGAACGCCCTGGAGCAGATGCGTGGTCAGTCGACCCACATCGCGTTCGTGGTCAACGAGTTCGGTGACTTCACCGGCCTGCTGACCATGACCGACATCCTTGAGTCGATTGCCGGTGAATTGCCCGATGCCAGCGAGGTTGAAGGCCCCGGTATTGTCCAGGAGGGCGAAGGCTTTGTGGTGAGCGGTGCCCTGAACCTGAGCCAGGTCCAGGCACGTACAGGCTTCAGTGCCCGTGCCACCGAGGATTACCAGACCCTCGCAGGTTTGGTGATGAGCCTGCTCGACCGCCTGCCGATGGTGGGCGACCGCCTGGCCTGGAATGGCTGGACGCTCACCGTGGAGGCGGTTGAAGAGCGGCGGGTGCGCCAGGTAAGGCTTACACCGAGCGGCGACGCTGACGCAGCAGGTGCTTGAAACCCTCGAGCACCAGTACCAGCACCGCGGCCCAGATCGGCAGGTAGGTAAGCCACTGATCCGGGCCGATGGTTTCGCCCAGCAGCAGCGCCACGCCCACCAGCAGCACGGGCTCGACGTAGCTGAGCAGGCCAAACAGGCTGAACGGCAGCAGGCGGCTGGCGAGCACGTAGGCGATCAGGGCCGAGGCGCTGATCGCGCCAAGGATCGGGATCAGTGCGTAAAGTGCGGGATGTGCTTGCAGGTCGGCGCTGGACAGCGGGCCCTGGGTGACGAAGTACAGCGCCCAAGGGAGTAGCAGGCACATGTCGCACCACAAGCCGCCCAGGTGGTCGGTGCGGCAGCGCCGGCGCAGCACGAAGTAGATCGGGTAACCGATCGTCACCAGCAGGGTTTCCCAGGCAAAGCTGCCGTTTTGATACAGCTCGTGGCCAACGCCCAGCGCGGCACAGGCCACGGCTACCTTTTGCAGGCGCGACAGGCGCTCGCCATACACCAGCCGCCCGGTCAGGACCATGGCCAGCGGCAGCAGGAAGTAACCCATCGACACTTCCAGGCTGCGCCCGTGCAGTGGCGCCCAGAGGAACAGCCACAATTGCACGCCCATCAGCCACGATGTACCGACCATGCCCAGCAACAGCACTGGCGTGCGTTTTACCCGGCCCAACAGTTCGCCTACCCGTTTCCAGTCCTTCGACACCAGCATGAACAAGGTGAGGCAGGGCAGCGTCAGCAGGGTGCGCCAGCCAAAGATTTCTTCGCCATCGAGTGGTGTGAGCAGCGAGGTATAGAAGTACATCACAGCGAACAAGCAGGACGCCATGACCGATGAAACAATGCCTTTTGACACGAGTGCCTCGAATAAGGGGGAGTTGTGCGGGGGATCAGCCGCGCATGATCTCAGGGGCTGCGCCTTGCGGCAACTGCGCCGCGCCCGGGCGCCTGGCCAGTGCCTCGATGAACTGGGCGGCCGGCATGGGCCTGGCGAACAGGTAGCCCTGCTGGAAGTCCACGCCATGGAGGGCCAGGTAGTCGCGCTGAGTGTCGGTTTCCACGCCCTCGGCAACGATACCCAGGCCCAGTTTGCCTGACAGCTCGATGATGCTTTCCAGAATATGTACCGACAGCGCATCGGCGCCGATCATGGCGACGAAGCTTTGGTCGATCTTCAGGTAGTCGACATTGAACTGGCGCAGGTAGTTGAGGCTCGACTGGCCGGTGCCGAAGTCGTCCAGGGCGATCATCACGCCCATGGCATGCAGTTTTTCGAACAGTTCCAGGGTGACAGGCGTGGGCTCGATCAGCTTGCGCTCGGTCAGCTCCAGGGTCAGTACCACCCGGCCGGGCGGGAAATGCTGCAGGAAGGTACGGCAGTCGTCCAGCAGGCGCAGGTCGCGACAGTGGTCGGCAGTGATGTTGATGCCGATATGGAAGCCGTCTTCCATCAGCCCGGCATAGGGCGCCAGGCTCTGCGCGGTGTGCATCATCAGCGCCCGGGTCATGGCGACGATCTGCCCGCTGTGTTCGGCATAGGGGATGAACAGGTCGGGGCGGACCAGGCCTTCGCGTGGGTGGTTCCAGCGCATCAGCACTTCGGCACCGGCCCAGCGATAATCGCCCTGGCGTACCACTGGCTGGAAGTACGGCAGGAACTCGTCGGCCTCCAGGGCCCTGCGCAGCTCGGCGCGGGGCGAGTTGGCGCGACGAAGCTGCCAGCGGCACACCAGTGCAGCCACGGCACCCAGCACCAGCAGCAGGCTGAGCAGGGCAGGGTAATGACTGCGCAGCAGCTGGCCTTGCTTGTCGGCGCCGTAGCCGCCCTGCACGCTGAACGGGTAACGCGTCGAGCCCAGCAACACGTTGGCGCTGGCGGCGGCAGGTGGCGCACCCTTGTGAACGACACCGTCCTTGCCCATCCAGGCGTCGCCAACACGTATCTGCAAGTCTTCGTCCGGGCCGATCAGGCGCAGTGCCGTGAGCAGGTGGTCGCCATCGACCGTGGTGATTGCGCCGCGGTTGCCGTCGCTGGCGCGGTACACCAGTAGCGGGTGCCCCGGGGTGACCGAGTTACCGTTCATCAGCCACAGCTTGCCGTCGGTATAGTCGCTGGCGTTGACCGGTTCGTCGAATGCGCCGAACAGCGACGTGCAATACAGCGTGTTGTGCGTGAACAGGTTGGTGGAGCGTACGAAGGCATTGCGGGTAACCTGGGCACGCAGCATAAGCTGGGCCTGGTCGCAAGGGCTGCCAGCCAGCGGCAGGAGTGCAGTGGCGGCATTGGACAGGCTGTCGAGGATGCGTTCGATGTGATCCACCGTCTGACGGGTGGTGGCCTGGCTGCTGGCCTGCATTTCGCGCTCGACCTGCCAGCTCATCACGGCCAGGCCGCACACCACCGGCAGCACGCCGACGACCCAGGGCAGCAGGTTGCGCCAGCCCAGGCTGGCGCGGCGTTTCACGGAAAGGGGCATGCTGACCTGATGTGTGTGGAGGGTAACGAGAGGATAGCCGCTTGTCGGAACGCACGGCCAACTAAAACGCGACAAACGAATTTACGCAATGTAGAATCCGTTTACGAATACAACAATAAGATCCTTCAATACCGAAGGATCAAGCCCGCCGAGAATGGGTCCATATGACATACCATGGGTTCAAGCTGATCATAGGTGACTTCCTCGCCCGCAGCGTGCGGGGCATCCCGTGCTCACCGCCGTTTCTGTTCCACATCCCACGCAATCAATAATTTTTCGCTGCAGATGAGGACACGAACATGGCTGATATCTTCGACAATCCAATGGGCCTGATGGGCTTCGAGTTCATCGAACTGGCTTCGCCCACCCCTGGCGTACTTGAGCCGGTATTCCAGATACTGGGTTTCACCAAGGTGGCTACCCACCGCTCCAAGGACGTGCACCTGTATCGCCAAGGTGGCATCAACCTGATCCTGAACAACGAACCCAAAAGCATCGCTTCTTACTTTGCTGCCGAACACGGCCCGTCGGTATGCGGCATGGCGTTCCGCGTGCGCAATGCCCATGAGGCCTATGCCCGTGCCCTGGAACTGGGCGCCCAGCCGGTGGAGATCGAAACCGGCCCGATGGAACTGCGCCTGCCGGCAATCAAAGGCATCGGTGGTGCGCCGCTGTACCTGATCGACCGTTTTGAAGAAGGCAGCTCGATCTACGATATCGACTTCAATTTCATCGAAGGCGTGGACCGCAACCCGGTGGGTGCCGGCCTGAAGATCATCGACCACCTCACCCACAACGTGTACCGCGGGCGCATGGCCTATTGGGCCGGCTTCTACGAGAAGCTGTTCAACTTCCGTGAAATCCGCTACTTCGACATCAAGGGCGAATACACCGGCCTGACGTCCAAGGCCATGACCGCTCCTGATGGCATGATCCGTATCCCGCTCAACGAAGAGTCGTCCAAGGGCGCCGGGCAGATCGAAGAGTTCCTGATGCAGTTCAACGGCGAAGGTATCCAGCACGTGGCCTTCCTCACCGACGACCTGCTCAAGACCTGGGACGCCCTGAAGGGCTTCGGCATGCGCTTCATGACTGCGCCGCCGCAAACCTATTACGAAATGCTCGAAGAGCGTCTGCCTGGTCATGGCGAACCGGTCGACCAACTGCAAGCACGCGGCATCCTGCTGGACGGTGCCTCGCAGCCCGAAGACAAGCGCCTGCTGCTGCAGATTTTCTCGGAGACCCTGCTCGGCCCGGTGTTCTTCGAGTTCATCCAGCGCAAGGGTGACGATGGCTTTGGCGAAGGCAACTTCAAGGCGCTGTTCGAATCGATCGAACGTGACCAGGTGCGCCGTGGTGTGCTGAGCACCGACTGATCCGGCTTGAGGTGCGCCGCCATCACGCATGCCTGGCGGCCGCCTCACGCCTGTGGGTTCGCGACCTGTACAAGCCCAGATACACGATTGAGCCGGTCACGATCCCAACCAGCATCAGTGAGGGAAAGATCTGCATCATTGACTGGTATATTTCCTGGGCGGTGAAACCTTCGGCGTAACCGCCTTTTACCCTGTATCCATACCTGGTCGACAGCGCGCTTGCAGGAAACTCGGACTGTGAAGGGCGCTGTGCGTCACGGCTGTCGCCTTTGCTCCAGATGTAGCGCTCGTCGAACTCCAGCAGCAGTGTCAGCCCATCCTGAAAAGCATCCAGCTCGCTGCGTAGCTGGACGGCATAGGCCGTTACGATCACCCCGCCATTATTACCCTGCAAGTAATAGTTGACCAGCAGCTTGCGGCGTTTGTCGGGTTGCCCGTAGGACAGTTCGACTTGCTGGCCGGACGCGGCAAAGGACGATAAGTGTTCCAGAGAATCTGAAGTACTGCTGCAGTAGGCTTCATTGCCTTCTACCAAGGTCAGCGACCTGATCATGGAGCGGCTTACCACCTGCTCCTGTAACTGGCTTTTGACGCTGGCGCAGTGCTTGCCGGCAAGCGGCATGGCTCGCTGGGCGGCTTCATGCAGGCGGTTCAGCGCCTGGTCAATGCTGAATACCGCTTCCTGAACGGAGATAGCGGCGTTTTCCGCAAGTTTCGTTTCCAGCTGAACAATCATCACCAGCAAACCGGAAATTACAGGCACCAGACCCACTGTGGCGAGCAACAGCAGCTCCCGCAGGCGGCGCCCGGCGTGCATGATCTTCAACATAGGGCAATCGCTCTCCGGGCCGAAGCTGTTCGTGGTGAACAACCGAGCCCTGAGCCTATGCATTCAATGGCCGGCCGGCTGTAGTCCACGTACAGCCTGCGCGAGAGGAAAACCAAAAAGCGTGTGTAAGCCTTTACCTGTTGTTGAGTTTTTCCAGTACTTTTTCTGCAAGTTGGGCAGTGGAGGCAGGATTCTGCCCGGTGATCAGCCGGTCATCCTCGACCACGTAAGCTGCCCAGGGATCATCGTGCTTGGTGTACTCACCACCCCGGCCAACAAGCTCATTCTCTGTCAGGAAAGGCACCACGTTGTCCAGATCGACCAGTTTTTCCTCGATATTGGAAAAGCCGGTTACCTTGCGGCCTTTCAATAGCAGGCTGTTGTCGCTGAGCTTGATGTTCAGCAGGCCAACCACCCCATGGCAGACAGCCGCGACAATGCCGCCTTTTTCGTAGACCCTGCGTGCCAGCTCCTGCAGCGCCTGGTTATCGGGAAAGTCGTACATCACCCCATGCCCACCGGTGTAATAGATGACGCTGTAATCGTCGGCGTTCACCTGGCCAGGGCTCAAGGTGGTGCCCAGGCGGGTCATGAAGCGCTTGTCGTCATACCATTGCCAGTCAAGGTCGGGCGCCATCTGCAGGCTGTGTGGGTCGATGGGCACATAGCCGCCCTCCGGGCTGGCATAGTCCACCGTGTAGCCGGCCTTTTCGACTTTATCGACAAAATGTACCGCTTCGCCCAGCCACAGCCCTGTGGCCCGTTTCAGGGTTGGATACTTGGCTGTATTGGTCAGCACCACCAGCATGTTCTTGCTCATGACCACGCTCCCGTCGGCAACCTGAGTGGGCCATTGCTCCCTGGCCCGGGGAAAACCTACTCAGCATAGCTGGCACCTGCAAGTACGCCATCGTGTGCTGTGCGTGCTGTGCTAAGTTGAACAAAGCCCAAGGAGCAACCCTGCCACCTTGGTTAACCTTGAGCCTTGCTGGAGTTACGAGATTGGTCGCAAATGGTAAGCCGCACGAGCCTGTGCCCAAGGCCGAACTGCAGCCGCACGTTTTGACGCCGCAAGACTTGATGGGCGAACGGATTGCCCGGTTCGACTGGGGGCGTACGTCGCTTGGGCCGCTGCCACGCTGGTCGGCACCGTTACGCATTGCCGTCGACCTGATGCATTTGTCACCGTTCCCCTGTGCGGTGGTGTGGGGGCCGGACCTTAGTGTGGTGCACAACGATCGTTACCGGGCGCTGCGGGCCGTGGTACCGGATGCGCTGGGCCAGGCGTTCGATGGGCTATGGCATGATATCTGGCCAGCGGTGGGGCCCTGGGCATTCAAGGCACTCGAAGGGCACTCGAATTTTGTCGAGGATCCGCCCCTGCGTATCGCCTGCGGCGAAGGCACCGAGCCGCTGTGGTGCGCTTTCGGTTATGCCCCCCTGCACGATGAGCTTGGCAATGTAGCGGGGTTCCTGCACACGGTAATCGAGACCACGGCCAGCGTTGAGGCGCACCATCATTGGCGCGAGCAGGCACAAGGCTTTGAACGGCAGATAGAGCAGCAGGTAAACGAGCGCGAGCAGTTCTGGGAGTTGTCGCGTGACGCGATGATGACCGTTACTCCAGAACTCAAGATGCATGCCGCCAATCCCGCCTGGTACCGCATTCTGGGCTGGACTGAAGCGCAAGTGCGCAATGTGCCGGTACTGGAACTGGTGCATCCTGCAGACCGGGCCGAAGTGCAGGTAGCTGTCTCCGGCTTCTTGCAATACAAGAACACCGAGCAGATCGAGACCCGCTTGCGTCACGCTGACGGCCATTACCACTGGTTTCGCTGGAGTGCCCGCTTCAATGGCAGCTTGCTGACCGCAGTTGGTCGGGATATCACGGGGCTCCGTGAAGAGGCTGCGCGTCAGTCTGAGGCGATGATGCGCAACAGTGAGCGCATGGAGGTGGTTGGTCAGCTGGCCGGTGGCGTGGGCCATGAGATGAACAACCTGCTGTCGGGCATCGGTGGCAGCCTCGAACTACTGCAGCGGCGGCTTCGGGAAGGGCGCCTGGAGCGGGTTGACGCCTATGTCGAGGTGGCACGGGATTCGGTGCTGCGTGCCATGGAGCTGACACATCGCTTGCTGGCGTTCTCTCGCAATCAACCCCTGGCACCCAAACCGCTGGAATTCAATCGGCACCTGCGGCAAACCGAGCCTCTGCTGCTGAGGACGCTGGGCGCAGAGATGCGTTTGCACTGGCAGCTGGATGTGGCTCCGTGGGCGGTCAGTCTTGACGCTCACCAGCTTGAAAATGCCTTGATCAACCTGTTCACCAATGCCCGGGAAGCCTGCCTGGAACGCGGCAATGTCACCGTCCGCAGCGTCAATGAGCGGTTGACGGCCAGGTTTGCAGATGAGTGCGGCCTGCCGCCTGGCGACTACGTTGCCTTGCATGTCGAGGATGATGGCCATGGTATGTCTACCGAAGTGATTGCCAGGGCTTTTGAGCCGTTTTTCACCACCAAACCCATCGGGCGTGGTTCCGGGCTGGGTTTAGCGATGGTGTATGGTTTTGTCAGGCAATCGGGGGGGGATGCGTGGATCGAGTCCACCCCAAACCGCGGTACCAAGGTTTCCATGCTTTTTCCTCGGTGCCATGAACCAGTGGAGGAGGAGCCCGAACCTGTTCAGCCAGCGCAGCTCATGGCCTGCGGGCAACGCCTGTTGTTGGTGGATGACGAGCTTAATTTGCGTGCGGTGATGCATGAGTACCTGACCGAACGCGGTTTCGATGTTGTCGATGTGAGCGACGCCAATACCGCGCTCGCGCGGTTCCGTCATGATGGCCCCTTCGACCTGGTGATTACCGACATCGGCTTGCCAGGCGGTTTCAGTGGCCGGCAAGTGGCCAAGGCCATGCGGATGCAACTGCCGACGCAGAAGATCCTGTTCATCACGGGCTATGCAGATCAGCCCATTGAAGCGCAGATGCTTGAACAGCCGGGCACTGCATTGATGAACAAGCCGTTTTCGTTGGCCGGGCTCGCCGATCAGGCGCTGCGCATGCTCGAAGCGTAATTGGCATCAGGGCTCGCCGAGAATCTGTACTACCTGCGCGCGGAGCGTTTCCAGCTCGAACGGTTTGCAGATCAAGTGCATGCCCGCCGCCAGAAACCCCTCGCGGGCCATGGCGGTTTCGGCGTATCCGGTAATGAACAGCACCGGTAAGTCCGGTTGCAGGCTACGTGCAATTTCGGCCAGCTGCCGGCCGTTCATGCCCGGTAGGCCGATGTCGCTCACCAGCAAGTCCACCGGTTGGGCAGAGCGCAACACCTTCAGTCCCTCGTTGGCGTTGGCTGCGCTGCAACAGGGGAAGCCCGCCTCGCTCAAAGCCTGGCACAGCAATTGGCGAACATGCGGGTCATCCTCGACCACCAAAACATGATGCCCCCGGTTGTCTCGAATGCCCGGTTGCGCTGAATTTGCCTGGCGGGGCTGCCCGACGTGGCGCGGCAGGTACAGATCCACCCGGGTGCCTTGGCCGATCCGGCTTTGCAACGTGACATGGCCGCGAGACTGCTTGCTGAAACCGTACACCATCGAAAGGCCCAGGCCGATACCCTGGCCAGTCGGTTTGGTGCTGAAGAATGGTTCGAAGGCGTGTTCCAGGGTGCTTTGCGCCATGCCCTGGCCGTTGTCGATGACGCTCAGGCACAGGTAGTCACCGGCACTCAGGGCAACGTCGGCGAACTGCCCGGTGGCAACATGCCGGTTGCAGGCTTCGACACGCAACTGGCCGCCGCTGGGCATGGCTTCGCAGGCATTGAGCAGCAAGTTGTCGAGGGCCTCTTTGAGTTGCTGGTCATCGGCCTCCACTGGCCATAAACCCTTGTTGACCTGCACCTGCAGCTTTACGGCTGCACTCAGGCCGGGCCTTAGCCGGTCTGCTTCCAGCAGGTCATGCAAATCGACCCGCTGGCTGTGCAGCGATTGCCGGGAGGAGAACGCCAGCAGGCGGTGGGTAAGCCGGGCAGCGCGCGACACCGATTGGCGGCCCATGCCCACGACCTTGTCCAGGCCATCGTTGCGCCCCTGTTGCAGGCGCCGTTCGATCAGTTCGAAACTGCCGCCAATGCTGGTGAGCAGGTTGTTGAAGTCGTGGGCTATACCGCCTGCCAACTGGCCAATGGCGTCCATCTTGCGTGCCTGGTAGCGATCGAACTCGGTCTGCGCCTGTTGTTCGGCCTGGGTGTCCAGGCGCTGTTGCAATGCCTGCAACTGGTCGCGAGCGAGGTACTGCCTGCGGCGGTTGCGCAAGGCAGATTGGGTGAGGTTGAGCAGTTGGGCATTGTCGAAGGGGGCGACCAGCATCAGCAGGTTACCCACCGGGTGGTTGCCGGTACCCATGTTCGACCGTGCAGCTTGGGTGACCAGCACGATAGGCAGGTCCGACCAGTTCGGTTGCTGGTCGATAAAGGCTTGCAGCAGCGCGCTTGGGCCGTGGTCGAACACCTGCTCGGCAATGATCGCCAGGCCCGCGCCTTCGCTCAGGCAGGCTTGCAGGTTGGCCAGGTCGGCGGCGCACAGGCAATTGATGCCGACGGAGGCAAGCAGGCGTGAGGTGTCCGCAGCCATCGCTGGGGGTGCCAGGATCAAGGCACGTTCGTCCAGTGCCAATGCATTGGCCAAAACGAATCTCCTTCAGGGTGGTCCGATAACCACTGGACCTCGCCCACTGGCTGAGGGTTCAACAATTTTCAGGTGATGGCTACAGGCCTTGTTGCAGGATGGGGTCGTCCGGGTTCTGGCGCTCCAGTTCGGCCAGCAGTACCTGCACGTTCTGCAACTGCCCGGTTTCTTTCCAGTACTGGATCAGCAGCACCCGCACGCGGCGGTTCGCTGGCTGGCGGTTGAGCACGGTTTCCAGCTGCTTCTGCGCGGCATCGACTTGCTCCAGTTCGTGCAGGGTGGCTGCCAGCGTATAGCGATAGTCGGCGTTATCCGGGTCGAGCTCGACGGCGCGGGACAAGGCCAGCAAGGCGTATTCCTGCTGCTCGTGGCGGTTCAGCCACAGCCCCAGTTCGTATTGCAAAAAGGCTGAGTCAGGGCTTAGCGCCAAAGCTTTGCCCAGTACCTGGCGCGAGGCATCGTGGTGGCCTTGACGTTCCAGCAGGCGCACCTGGGTGGCCAAGGCGTCGAGGTTGCCGGGTGCAACCGCCAGCGCCCGTTGCAGGGCTGTGGCAGCCTGGGCGTAGTCGTTTTCGTGCAGATACAGGCGCGCCAGATGCACCTGGGCGTCGGCGTCATCAGGTTGCTGCTCAAGGGCTTGCTGGTATTGCTCAAGCGCCGCCTGCAGCGGGCCGAAATACAGGCCAATGTCGTCGGGGGCGAGGCCCAGCAGGGCATCTACTGCAGCAAAGCGGACGCTTTGCTCGTCATCGTCCAGCAGCGGGCCGAGCACCAGGCTGCGTTGCGCCGCCGGCAGCAGGCGGCGAATACCCGCAATGGCTGCACGGCGCACCAGAGGGTCTGCGTGCTCCAGGTCCTGGCGGGCGAGTTTCAGGGCCTGCGGCGAGGGGTAATTGGGCAGCTCGGCATAAAGGGCTGCGCGGCGGATAGGGGGCAGGTCGCTACGTTGCAGTTGCTGGTAGAGCACGCGCGCCGCCCCGGGTCGGCCTTCATGAGCCTGGCGCAGGGCCTTGACATAGCTGTGCGCAGGCAAGGTCGGCGGGGCAGGCTTGTCGTCGCGCCACAGGTAGCCGAACAGGGCCGATACCAGGATCAACAGCATCAGGGCGATCAGGTAGCGGTTGCGTCTGGGCATCGGACGGTCCGTGGCGGCGGGAAGGGCAGAGCTTGGGCCAGCCGGGGGGTAAATGCAACCGAGTGAGGGGTGCCTGGTGCCTGTCTCGGGTGTTGTGCCGGCTCGTAAACCGAGCGCCGCCCGCGCGGCGCTGAATCTCGCAGGCGCTGGAGATTCAAAGACATAAAAAAGGTTCTTCACGGATTGCCGGGAAAGTCATTCTTGATCTTCATGAAAAAGAACTCGCTGTCCCGGTAGCCGTAAGCCATCCGCTTGATCA
>NZ_JBIBGE010000024.1:0-110169 GCF_042956345.1 Pseudomonas sp. NPDC008258 | reverse complement strand
AATTCTCTGGCAGGCTGATTCGTGCCTGGATGTTGCTGAGAGAGGCCGTGGGCTTTTCTACTGAAAATTTGCCTCCGGCCATAGAATCTCCCACACTGATCACGCTGTGATCTGCGCCATGTTTTCAGGCTGCGGTAAGTCATCCCGCCATGGCGTGCCCGTTCTGAGCATCGCGTTGAGGCGCACGATGAAGATTCTCATGCAGGCTACAAGCGCAACCTTGGCAAGTTTCCCCCGCCCACGCAGCGCCTCATATCGGGCTTTGAGCGTTGGATTATGTTTCACCGCCACCAGGCACGCCATGTACAGCGCACGCCTGACCTCAAATCGGCCTCCTGAGATAAAGCGCTTGCCCACGGACTTTCCGCTGTCGTGATTGAAGGGGGCCACACCGACCAAAGAGGCTATTTCCCTGGACTCCACATGCCCCAGCTCCGGCAAGAGCGCTACCAGCTTGGTCGCGGTTACCATCCCGATGCCTTTGACTTCGTCCAGTTTGGCAATCCGTTCATCGTTGAGCACTGTGGCCTGCCGCTTGATCGCTTGCTCCACCAACTTTATCTGCGATGCAAAGTGCTGAAGATTGGTTTTCAGGAAATTGGCGACCATCGCTGACTGAGCCTGCTTCAGGCGCCGCCGGTCGTCATCTCGCTGTTGGACTAGGCGATCACGCTGCTGAAGGAGTTCCCGCAACAGGGCTCTTTCAGGGCTTGTCTTCAGGGTTGGCTTGTCTGGAATGACCTCAGCGAAATGGGCCAGCACTGCGGCGTCGATGGCATCGGTCTTGGCCTTGATGCCCAAGGAATCCGCGAACGATCTGGCTCGCTTGGGGTTCACGCGTATGACCTTGTAGCTGGCGTCCTGGAGAAAACGCATGACATCACGCTCGTAGCCGCCTGTAGCTTCCAGCAAGATGCGCTTGATGCTGAGCCCTCGAAGGCTCTTCACCAGTTCCTCAAAACCCGCTGGATCATTGCGCACGCTGATCTTGATGCCCTGAGGCCGCACCAGTGCATCAAGGGAAAGACTGGAAACATCGATACCCAAGAAGGAAGCCATCGCCAAAACCTCCTAGACTCAACAGTGTGAGAGAGCTTTGGCTTGGCCCACGCTTGTGGTTCGAGATTAGGCCCTCATCCAACTGTTCGGGCTCTCGCCAAAGTGGAACGGTGAATGGCAGCTTGTGCTCCCACACGTGCTCAAGGCACCTCCGGCATTCAGCTTGCCATTCACCGCTCTCACTCCAGATTCTAATCCCCTCTCAAGACACAAGCGGGCATGCCCGCGAACACCGGCGCAGCCGGTGCCATCCATTGCGTTGCCTGCTTCGCGGGCACGCCCGCTCCCACAATGACCGCGCGAGCTTCTGAATCAGCTAGATGAATTTTTCTTAAATCGCCTGTTGTCTATTCTTTGGCACAATCAAATCTCTATTAGATGCCCAGGAACCAGCATGCCTCGCGTACTGACCATCGAAGACGACGCCGTCACCGGCCAGGAAATCGTCGCCGAACTTACCAGCCACGGCCTGGACGTGGAGTGGGCCGACAATGGCCGTGAAGGCCTGGCCAAGGCCATTGCCGGCGGTTACGACCTGATCACCCTGGACCGTATGCTGCCCGAGGTCGATGGGCTGACCATCGTCACTACATTGCGCAGCCTCAAGATTGCCACGCCAATCCTGATGATCAGCGCCCTCTCCGATGTCGATGAGCGGGTGCGAGGCCTGCGGGCCGGCGGTGACGACTACCTGACCAAACCGTTTGCCTCCGACGAGATGGCCGCACGTGTCGAGGTATTGCTGCGCCGCAACAGCGTGCCCATGACCCAGACCCGCTTGCAAGTCGCCGACCTGCAACTGGACCTGATCAGCCACGAGGCGCGCCGCGGTGACAATACGCTCAATTTGCTGCCTACCGAGTACAAGCTGCTGGAGTACCTGATGCGCCACAGCGGCCAGGTGATCACGCGGATGATGATTTTCGAGGAGGTCTGGGGCTACCACTTCGACCCTGGCACCAACCTGATCGACGTACACATCGGCCGTCTGCGCAAGAAAATCGACTCCCCCGGCCAGTCACCGCTGATCCGTACGGTACGGGGCTCCGGCTATGCCATTGCTGAACCCGTCTAAAGGCTGGAGTTCCTCCACCAGCCGCCTGCTGGCGCTGTACAGCTTTCTGTTCGTGGCCTGGAGCAGCATCCTCATGGGGGTGCTGTATTTCGAGGTATCCAGCTACCTGAACAAACTTACCCGCCACTCCATGCTGCAACGCCAGCACCTGTTCGCACACATGAGCGGCAAGCAGCTGGACGACGCCCTGGTTGCCAGCCAGGCCTTTGAAGAGCGCAGCTTTGACGCCTATGGCCTGTTCGACGCCCAGCTCAACCCGCTAGGTGGCAGTGTACGCGCCCTGCCCCCGGAGCTGAGGCTGGACGGCAAGATCCATGAACTGAAACGCTGCCTGGATGCCGACGACCCGCGCATGCCCCGCGACAGTTGCGACGCGGTGGCGATCAACGTACAGGACGGTCGCTGGCTGGTCCTGTTCCGTGATAACGGCTCACTGTTCGTGGTGACCCGGATCATTCTCGATGCCCTGCTCTGGGGTATTTCCCTGACACTGATCCCGGGCTTTGCAGGCTGGTACCTGCTACGCCGCCGGCCGCTCAAGCGGATCCGCGCCATTCAGGCCCAGGCCGAGCTGATCGTCGCCGGCGACCTGACCCACCGCTTGCCGTTGTCGGCCCGACGTGACGAGCTGGACATGCTGGCCGCCATCGTCAACGCCATGCTCGACCGGATCGAACGGCTGATGCACGAGGTCAAGGGCGTGTGTGACAACATTGCCCACGACCTGCGTACGCCCCTCACCCGCCTTCGCGCCCAGTTGTACCGGATTCGCCAACAAAGCGATGCGGATTCTGCGCAAGCCGAGGCGCTGGACCAGGCCATTGGCGAAACCGATACGCTGATGGCGCGTTTTCGCGGGCTATTGCGTATCAGCGAGCTGGAGGACCGTCAGCGACGGGCCGGTTTCGTCCAGCTTGACCCGCATGATCTGCTGGTGGAACTGCACGACTTTTACCTGCCCTTGGCCGAAGATGGTGGCATCCACCTGGAATTGCACCAGCCTGCACAATTACCGGCACTGTACGGTGACCGCGAACTGCTGTTCGAGGCACTGGCCAACCTGGTGGGCAATGCTATCAAGTTCACGCCCGAGGGTGGGCAAGTGCGGATTAGCGCGATACAGGACGATAACCGCCTGCACCTGGCCATTGAGGACAGTGGGCCGGGTATTCCGGAAGAAGAACGAACCGCTGTGTTGAAGCGCTTCTATCGCAGCGATGAAGGCCATCGCCATGCGGGGTTCGGGTTGGGCTTGTCGATCGTTGCGGCGATCGTCGACCTGCACGGGTTCGGGCTGGAGATTGGCGAGAGTGAGTTGGGTGGGGCGAAGCTGGTATTGCATTGCCCGCTCGCGGGGCTGGCCAAATAAAGGCAGGGGCCGCTTTGCGCCCCTTCGCGGGCACGCCCGCTCCCACAGGGATAGCGCACACCTGAGATGTTGCGCCAACCTGTGGGAGCGGGCGTGCCCGCGAAGGGCTGCAACGCAGCCCCAGTTGCTTTAGTCAGCCAAGCGCCAGGTAGTCGTCCCTTTGCTGTCTTCCAGCACTACACCCATGGCAGTCAACTGGTCGCGAATACGGTCCGACTCGGCCCAGTTCTTGTCGGTACGGGCTTGGAGCCGCGCCTGGATCAAGCTTTCAACTTCGGCCGCATCAACCTTGCCTTCGGCACCCGCACGCAGGAAGTCATCGGCTTCCAGTTGCAGCACACCCAGCACCTCACCCAGCTCACGCAGGCGGCCAGCCAGGCCGGCGGCAGCTTCCACATCGCTGTCGCGCAGGCGGTTGATCTCGCGCACAAGGTCAAACAGCACGGCGCAGGCTTCAGGGGTGCCGAAGTCGTCGTTCATCGCCACGCTGAAGCGCTCGACGAACGCTTCGCCACCCTTGGCCGCCACACGTGGCAAGCCGCGCAGGGCGTGATAGAAGCGCTCCAGCGCACCCTTGGCGTCACGCAGGCTGTCTTCCGAATAGTTGATCGCGCTGCGGTAGTGGCTGGCCACCAGCAGGTAGCGCACCACTTCCGGGTGGTACTTCTCAAGCACGTCGCGGATGGTGAAGAAGTTGTTCAACGACTTCGACATCTTCTCGCCATTGATGCGGATCATGCCGCAGTGCATCCAGGCATTGGCGTACTGCTTGCCAGTGGCTGCCTCGCTCTGGGCGATCTCGTTCTCGTGGTGCGGGAACTCCAGGTCGCTGCCGCCACCGTGGATGTCGAAGCTTTCACCCAGGCAGCAGGTAGACATCACCGAGCACTCGATGTGCCAACCCGGACGGCCCGGGCCCCATGGCGATTCCCAGCTCGGCTCGCCCGGCTTCACGCCCTTCCACAGCACGAAGTCCAGCGGGTCCTGCTTGGCCTCGTCGACCTCGATACGCGCACCGATGCGCAGGTCTTCGATCTTCTTGCGCGACAGCTTGCCGTAGCCGACGAACTTGCCGACGCGGTAGTACACGTCGCCATTACCCGGGGCGTAAGCGTAACCCTTGTCGATCAGGGTCTGGATCATCGCGTGCATGCCGGCGATGTGGTCGGTGGCACGCGGTTCCTGGTCTGGCGGCAGGATGTTCAGGCGGCGCTCGTCTTCGTGCATCGCGTCGATCATGCGGGCGGTCAAGGCGTCGAAGGTTTCGCCGTTCTCGTTGGCCCGGTTGATGATCTTGTCATCGATGTCGGTGATGTTGCGCACGTAGGTCAGGTCGTAGCCACTCTTGCGCAGCCAGCGGGTGACCAGGTCGAAAGCCACCATGCTGCGGCCATGGCCCAGGTGGCAGTAGTCGTACACGGTCATGCCGCACACGTACATGCGCACCTTGTTGCCATCCAGCGGCTTGAAGGCTTCCTTGGTTTTGCTCAGCGTGTTGTAGATGTTAAGCACGGCGGTTCCTTAGCTGCCCCAGGAGTCACGCAGGGTGACAGTGCGGTTGAACACCGGGCGGCCCGGCTGGCTGTCTTTCAGGTCGGCGCAGAAGTAACCTTCGCGCTCGAACTGGAAGCGGTCCTCGGGCTGGGCCTGGGCCAGCGACGGCTCGGCACGGCAACCTTCGAGCACTTGCAGCGAATCCGGGTTGATGTTGTCCAGGAAGCTGCCGCCTTCTTCGGTCTTTTCCGGGTTAGGCGAGCGGAACAGGCGGTCGTACAGGCGCACTTCGCACTCGACACTGCCTGCAGCCGGTACCCAGTGGATCACGCCCTTGACCTTGCGGCCTTCAGGGTTTTTGCCCAGGGTGTCCGGGTCGTACGAGCAACGCAACTCGACGATGTTGCCGTCGGCGTCCTTGATGGCCTCGTCGGCGCGGATCACGTAGCTGCCACGCAGGCGCACTTCACCGGCCGGTTCCAGGCGCTTGTAGCCCTTTGGCGGCTCTTCCATGAAGTCGTCGCGGTCGATATACAGCTCGCGAGCGAACGGCAGCACGCGCACGCCCATGTCTTCCTTCGGGTGGCGCGGCAGTTCGAGCTGCTCGACCTGGCCTTCCGGGTAGTTGGTAATGACCACTTTCAACGGGCGCAGCACGCACATGGCGCGCGGCGCAGTGCGGTCCAGGTCGTCACGGATGCTGAATTCGAGCATCGACATGTCGACCACGCCGTCGGAGCGGTTGGTGCCGATCATTTCGCAGAAGTTGCGGATCGATGCCGGGGTGTAGCCACGGCGACGGAAGCCGGACAGGGTCGACATGCGTGGGTCGTCCCAGGCGTCGACGTGCTTTTCATCAACCAGCTGCTTGAGCTTGCGCTTGGACGTGATGGTGTAGTTCAGGTTCAGGCGGCTGAACTCGTACTGGCGCGGGTGAGCCGGCACCGGCAGGTTGTCGAGGAACCATTCGTACAGCGGACGATGCCCTTCGAATTCCAGGGTGCAGATCGAGTGGGTAATGCCCTCGATGGCGTCCGACTGGCCGTGGGTGAAGTCGTAGTTGGGGTAGATGCACCACTTGTCACCGGTCTGGTGGTGGTGGGCATGGCGGATGCGATACAGGATCGGGTCGCGCAGGTTCATGTTCGGCGAGGCCATGTCGATCTTGGCCCGCAGTACGCACTCGCCGTCCTTGAACTCGCCGGCTTTCATGCGGGCGAACAGGTCGAGGTTTTCTTCCACGCTGCGCTCGCGGAACGGGCTGTTCTTGCCCGGCTCCTTGAGGTTGCCGCGGTATTCCTTGGCTTGATCAGGGGTCAGGTCGCAGACATAGGCCTTGCCACGCTTGATCAGCTCGACCGCCCAGTCGTGCAGCTGGTCGAAGTAGCTGGACGCATAACGCACCTCGCCGGCCCAATCAAAGCCCAGCCATTTGACGTCGCTTTGAATGGCGTCGATGTATTCCTGGTCTTCCTTGGCCGGGTTGGTGTCGTCGAAACGCAGGTGGCAGACGCCCCCGAATTCCTTGGCCAGGCCGAAGTTGACGCAGATCGACTTGGCGTGGCCGATGTGCAGGTAGCCGTTAGGCTCCGGCGGGAAGCGGGTAACGATGCTGCTGTGCTTGCCCGAGTCCAGGTCGGCCTGGATGATCGGCCGCAGGAAGTTCGCAGGGACAGCGGGGGCGCCTTTGGCAGCGGCGTTGGGCGCGTTGTCGGCAGTGGGCTTGCTCATAGGATCCTTGAATGCATGTGTCCAGCCTGGGTAGGCCGATTGAATCAAAGGGCCTATCATAGCCGAAGCAGTCAAGCTGCTGACAGTCGGGCCCGGACAAACTGGCGTGATTTATCACGGCTTTTTGCCGCAGCCTGGCAAAATGGCCGGTGCGCGCCATGTGTCGCGATCGCCTGATCCTGCGTCAGGTGATAACACGCGCCCAGCGCACCCTAATTTCCGTATGCCTTGAAAGAGCGAATTTCAGCATGTCCAAAGTCAAACTGAGCACCAACCACGGCGACATCGTCCTGCAACTGAACGCCGAGAAAGCTCCGCAAACTGTTGAGAACTTCGTTCAATACGTCAAAGACGGCCACTTCACCAACACCGTGTTCCACCGTGTGATCAAGGGCTTCATGATCCAGGGCGGCGGCTTCGAGCCAGGCATGACCCAAAAGAAAACCCGCGCCAGCATCCAGAACGAAGCTGACAACGGCCTGAAAAACACCAAGTACAGCATCGCCATGGCCCGCACCATGGAGCCGCACTCTGCCTCGGCACAGTTCTTCATCAACGCCTCGGACAACGACTTCCTCAACCACAGCGGCAAGAACGTGCAAGGCTGGGGTTACGCGGTGTTCGGCGAAGTGATCGAAGGCCGTGAAGTGGTTGATGCCATCGAAAAGGTTGCCACCGGTTCCAAGGCTGGCCACCAGGACGTACCGAAAGACGACGTGATCATCGAGAAAGCCGAGATCATTGAGTGATTCTGCTGATCTCTGATCTGCACCTGCAAGAAGAACGCCCGGATATTTCCCGGGCGTTTCTTGATCTGCTCGATGGCCGGGCACGCCACGCCAAGGCGCTGTACATTCTTGGCGACTTCTTCGAAGCGTGGATTGGCGACGACGCCATGACGCCCTTCCAGCAGTCGATCTGCCAGGCCCTGCGCCGGCTGAGCGACAGTGGCACGGCCATCTACCTGATGCACGGCAACCGTGACTTCCTGATAGGCCAGGCCTTTTGCGACGCCGCCGGTTGCACGTTGTTGAACGACCCCAGCGTGATCGAACTGGGCGGCGAACAGGTGCTGCTGATGCATGGCGACACCTTGTGCACCCGCGACCTGGGCTACATGAAGATGCGCCGTTTGCTGCGCAACCCGCTGAGCCTGTGGATCCTGCGCCACCTGCCGCTGTCGGCCCGCTACAAGCTTGCACGCAAGCTGCGCAGCGAAAGCCGCACGCAAACACGGATGAAGTCCACCGAAATTGTCGATGTCACGCCGGAGGAAGTGCCGAAGGTGATGGCGGCGCATGGCGTGCGCACGCTGGTGCATGGCCATACCCACCGGCCGGCGATTCACAAGCTGGTGGTCGACGGGCAGCCGGCACGGCGTATCGTGCTGGGGGACTGGGACCGCCGGGGGTGGGCCTTGCAGGTGGATGAGCAAGGCTTTCAGCTGGCGCCGTTCGAGTTTTCCTGACATTACAGGGTTGCCAGCACTGGCCTCTTCGCGGGCAAGCCCGCTCCCACAGGTATTCCACAGACGCTGATGTTTGTGGGATTTCTGTGGGAGCGGGCTTGCCCGCGAAAGGGCTGCAATGCCTTACTGCTGGGCTACTGCCCCCTTGTCCCCTTCACTGATCACCACTTCCCGGTACTCCGGGTCAGCCTTGATCTGCGCCTCGGTAAACGGAATCACCGCCAGTTGCTTGGCAGCGAACGCCTTGGTCTGGTCACTGGCATGCGCCGAAGCCGCTTCGCTCGACTGCGAGAACGCCAGCAACCCACGAGCCTCTGGCCCCTTGTCGGTGAAACTGACCAGTTGCAGGTAGCTGGTACCGCTGACTACCAGCCGCTTGCCCTGCCCGTGCGGCACGCTGTACATCGCGTTATACACACCTAGCGCCTGCGGGCCGCCCGGTACCGGGGTGCCATCGAGCGCCTGTTGCACCTGCCCCCAACGCGCCTCACCCGCCACACCACTTTCATTCACCTGCTTGATCGACGCCAGCGCCGCTTCGTGTACCAGCTTGCGCACGGCCGCCTGCTCGACTGCCAGGCCACGTGGCGTGTGCTGCGGGTCGGCCGGGTTGAAGGCTACCCGCCAGCTTTCCGGGTGCTCGGCCAGGGCGTTGAACAGGTTCTGGAAATGCACCAGGCCAATGCCGCTGTCGAGGTCAGCCTTGCCATTCCAGGCCGCCAGGCTGCTGCACACGGCCTGCACATGGGCGCCTGCGCCTTTGCACCACTGCAGCAGGTCTGGCAGCACCAGGCTGGCCAGGTACACTTCGTCATCGGTCACCATGCGCTGCAGGTCATCAACGCCCAGCTTTGCCGTGCCTTGCAGGCGTTGCAGGGCAAAGCGCCCACGCATGCCCAGTGGCTGGTCGTTGCGGCTGACCAACGGTGAGTAACCGGTCAGTGGCTGCGCCGGGTTAGCCATCCAGGCCGGGTCGTTGGAGTTCTGCACGAAGTCTTCGCGCTCCAGGCTTGGTAGCAGTCGCGCCGGGAAAATGCCCGGCTGCGCGGCCTGGGCATCCACCTTCCACTGGCAAGCACTGCGCGAGCCATCCAGCACCACAAAACGCCCCAGCGCTTTCGGGTTGCTGCAGGCGCCCAGCAGTTGCTGATCCACGTAGGGCACCACCGACTGGTTCAGGTACAACGCCCTACCGCCTTGGTCCACCGCCAGGGTATTGACCCATGGGATGCCCTGCAGCTGCTCGACCGAGCCTTTCAACGCGGCCAGGCTGTCGGCACGGTTGATCTGGTACCACTGCTGCAGCACCCGGGTGTTGTCCAGGTTGGCATCACGCAAGCTGTAGGCCGCCTGCGCATCCCAGTCCAGGCGCCCGGGCCACTGCACCACCGGGCCGAACTGCGAACTGTAGACTTGCCGTTCTACCTGGCTCAGGCTGCCATCCTCGGCCTTGACCGCAACGCTGACGGTTTGCTTCGCCAGCGGCAGCGACTTGCCATCGAGCAGGTAGCGGGTCGGGTCCTTGGGGTCGAGCTGCAAACGGTACAAGGTGAAGTGATTCGACGTGTCGACGGTGTGCGTCCAGGCCAGGTGCTTGTTGAAACCGATGTTCACGACCGGCAGGCCTGGCAATGCGGCCCCCATTACATCCAGCTGGCCGGGGATGGTCAGCTGCATCTGGTAAAAGCGCATGCCGCCCATCCACGGGAAGTGCGGGTTGGCCAACAGCAGGCCACGACCATTGGCCGAGCGCTGCGCGCCAACCGCCACGGCGTTGCTGCCACGCTCTGTGGCAAAGCGTTCCTGCCGCGCCAGTGCAGCGGCAAAGCCCGTCGACGCCTGCTGATTGGCCTGCTGATTGGCCTGCGCAGGGGGGTGCGCCCCTGCCAACGCCTCGACAAACTGCCCGACACCGCCTTCGGCCAGCAGCCTGCGGGTCAGTTTGACCAGGTCCTCGCTGGTGATGGCCCGCACCCACTCGCCATTGCCACACTCCTTGGGCAAACCCTGGCTGCGGCGCTCAGCCAGCGCCCGGTTGTAGCCAGTGGCATAGCCCTCCAGCAGTGCCTTCACCGGCGCCGGCTGCGCCTGCAAGTACGCACTGACCGCTGCCGGGCTGTTGAGCCAGGTAAAGAACAGGTCACTGGCCAGGTTGTCACGTTGTTCCAGGGTCTTGCCCTTGGCACCGAAATGGCGTGAGCGCTCGCCGCTCACGGTCAGCACCTCGTTGGCCAGCAGGCACAGGTTGTCCTGGGCGTAGGCATAACCAACGCCATAGCCCAGGCCGCGCTCATCCTTGGCCACGATGTGCGGCACCCCGTAACCGGTTCGACGGATCTGCGCACTGGCATCAAGGGTGGGCTGCGCCTGAACGGTAACGCTAAAGGCCACCAGGGCAGCGGCCAGGCCAGCGCAAGTCATGGGGCGGGAAAGTGGAAACACGGGCACTCCTCGGGTTCGGGGCTTATCCCGATCAGACGAATGGCCAGATGAAAATTTTACGTATTACAACGCGATGGAACGTCTTGAAGAGGAACAGGCATTTTTTTTACGAGTGGGTTGCAGTTTTTGCGTTCTCATTCGTCCTAGTAAGTGAGGCAACCACATTTCGGGTTCGTCCACGAAAAGGAGCATTCACATGTACAACCCGCAACCCTCGATCCAGGCTGGGCGCGTCCCAGGCAAAGCGCCCAAGGGACAGGACGTTTTTTCTGACGAACGCATCGGCAACGAACAGATCCGCGAACTGTTGCGCACCTTTGGCTTGCGCACCAGCCTGATCCGCCTCAAGGTGATCGATGCCCTGCACGCCGCAGACCGCAATGGCCGCAGCATTGGCGTGCGCGGCGTGCACGCACAACTGGAACAGCTGGATATTCCGCTGTCGTTTCTCAGTGTGCGCGAAGTGCTCAAGCGGCTGTGCGCCGAGGGCGTCATCCAGCTGGGCAGCGACAAGTGCTACAGCCTCAACCCGCAGGCGCGCGCCGTACTGGAACAAGCCCCCCTGCGCTGAGCGCATGGCCGGCCACACCTGGCCGGCCTGCACAGTTCAGGGTTTGACCTTGCGCCGCAGGATGCCGTTGATCACCACGACCACCACGGCAATGGCGATGGCCAGCATCTGGAAGGTCTGCTCACTGATCGTGCCCTGCTTCTGCAGGTGAGACAGGCCCAGCATCAGGCCCAGTACCACCAGGATGATCAGAAGGGAATATTTGAGGCGCTGCACGTGTGTCATCGAAGGTTCCTTGCAACATCGGGGCAAATAGCTCGCAACGAGCGGTGGCAATGATACAACGCCCACACGGCCCGGCGCTGCATTTCCTGCTGGGTAGCCTGGCGACTGCCTGAAAGCATGGGGTTCCAAGCACCCATGCCGGAGGCATCATGTACAAACCGCTGCTGTTCGCGTCCCTGCTTCTTACCCCCCTTCCCCTTTTTGCGCTGGACA
Organism: Pseudomonas sp. NPDC008258; assembly: GCF_042956345.1. Taxonomy (NCBI): domain Bacteria; kingdom Pseudomonadati; phylum Pseudomonadota; class Gammaproteobacteria; order Pseudomonadales; family Pseudomonadaceae; genus Pseudomonas; species Pseudomonas sp. NPDC008258. Next base: position 98,522 of record NZ_JBIBGE010000024.1, on the reverse strand, counting down.
CCCGCCAGGTGCCACCGGCGCAGCTGCTTGAGCTTGGCCGCGACCTGGCAAGCCATGCCGGCACCAGCCAGTGGCAACAGATGTGGCAGCGCGTGCGCCAGGCCGGCTACCTGCAGGCAAACGGTACGCCAATGCATTTCAGTGTACCCATGGGCCAACTGCCCGACCTGGCCCGGCAAACCCTGGCCCAGGCCGACAACGTACAGGCGCTCCGGCAAAGCCAGGCGCTTTACCGTCGCAGTTTTTCAGGCACGGTCATCGGCCAGCGCGGCGGGCAGCCACTGCATACGCTGTGCCTGCTGGTCGACTGGCGAACGCTGCCGCAAAGCATGCTGGGCGCCCCCCGGGCCTACCTGCAAAGTGCCAGCTTGCTGAGTACCTACCCCTGCGACTGAGGGTCCGCCGCCCTTCACCCAATGCAATGAGCCTCCTGACGGGAATTCAACCGCCACCGCCAGATGTTGAAGGCATCTCCTACAACCCAGGATATCGCTGCCTGCAAAACCTGTTCACGGAGGCTACAAACCTCAACCCATATGTCGCCTAGCGACACGCGGTGGCTGTCACACAGAATTTGCTCACACCTCGACATAACGCCGCGGGTGATCGGGCCGCACATTCCCCATCCCGAAGGAGCGCCATATGCAATTACCAGACTTGAGCCACATCGATATCAGCCAACTGCCTCACTCGTTGCAGGCGCTGATCGACTGTATCGGCATGGACAACGCCTATCAATTGACCTGCGCCTACGGCGGCAGGCCCAAGTACATCCCCAAGTACCGCGAACGCACCAAGCTCGCCGACGTGCTGCCGGCCGAAGCCCTGGACGCACTGATCAAGCGCTACGCCGGGGTCGCCCTGGAGATCCCCAAGGCTGACCACTTCCTGCGCCAGCTCCGCAACCAGCAGATCCAGAAAGAAAGTGCCAACGGCCTTTCACGCAGCCTGCTGGCCAACAAGTACGGCCTGAGCCTGCGCCAGATCGGCAACATCCGGCGCCAGGAACCGTGCACCCGCTGACAACCAGGCACTTTGACCACCCGTTCCCTCAACACAACAAGAGCAACCCAGCATGTCGATAGATAACAGCCTGATCGGATCCGTCATCAACGCCCTGCCCATGGACCGCATGATCGCAGGCCCTTTGCAGGCCATGGTGCAGGCACAGGTCACGGCCAGCAAATCGTACGCCGACTTCCTGATGCAGGTGTGCGTGCAGGACGGCAAGGCCGTGGCCATCCAGTTCGACTACGACGAGACCATTGTCGACGAACAGGGCGAATACAAGGGTGTGGTCAGCAAGACCATGAAAGTGCCGCTGCTGGCCGCCATCACCCACCCGAACATCTCCATCGATGAAGGTACTGTCGAGTTCGAACTGATCATCAACCAGATGTCGGAAGACAACTCCAGCACGGAAATGGGGGCCGAGGTGACCGGCTCACTGGGCTGGGGGCCGTTCAAGCTGAACGTAAAGGGCAGCATCAGCCACAAGTCCTCCCAGACACGCAAGACCGACACCCGCGCCCGCTACGCCTTCAACACGACGATGAGGCGCCAGGAACCCCCTGAAGCGATGATGCGGGTGATCGAGTTTCTTACCGATGCTGCGACCAAGCCAACCGTGATCAAAACGGCTGAACTGGCAAGCCCGGACGAAATTTCCCAGGCAGACAGGTTAAAAGGGCCCGAACCTGAAAGCACCCCGACCCCGTGAAACGCCAGGGCCCCAAACAATAGCCCCTCCTGGCTGGCCACAGGAGGGGCACGATCCGGCTTGAGGAGTGGAACAATTGCAAAAGCCCCCTGCCCCCATGACGTCCCTTGACCTGCGAGAGATCACCCGCGGGCTGCAAGAAGCTGCAAGCGCCACCAACAGCCTGATTGCGCAGCAATACATCAACCTGTTCGACCAGTTCTTCGAATGCGACCCCGACGCGCTGGGCGCACCCATGAAAGCCAAGATGGTGGAGGTTGCCATGGATGGGCAGCACATCATGCGCGTGCCTTTGTTTGCATTGGTGTCGCCCAAAGGCCTGGCCCTGGAGCGCATGCAGGTGGACCTGTCCGTTCGGGTCAAAGGTACCGAAGCACAGCAGGCACTGCTGAACGCAGACGGTAACCAGGCCGCAAGTTTCAAGGTCACTATTGGTGGCAATGGCCGCCAGGGCGAGAACCGCGACCCGGACGAAGTGCAGATCCGCATGCAATTCCAGGCCAGCGAGCCCCCCGAAGCCCTGAACCGGTTGATCGAGGAATACACCAACCTGATCGTGCCAGTACGCACGCCCAGACTGCCCCCCCTGCCCGACACCAATGAATTCATCGAGGCGGCCACCGTGCGTTGACGGCCGCCTCGTCACTGCATCAGAAATCGCGCTTGTAGAAGATGTCCAGCGAGCTCGCCAGCCCACTGGCAGCCTCCAGGTACACCTTCTTGCTCAGCTTGTAGCGCAACGCGATGGTGTTCGCAGGCTCGAACACACCTACGCCGTAACGCAGGCTCAGTTTTTCAGTGATGTTGCCGCTGGCCACAACGCTGGTGCTATTGCCCGAACCCTCGGTGTCCAGCTGGAAGTCATCAATACCCAAGCTCGATGCCAGGCTGCCGGTAATGCCGGCACTGCCGGCCAGCCCCAGGCCCAACGCTGCTTCGGCAAGCATGTTGTTGTCCTCGCCAGAGTTGCCCAGGGGCCTGCCCAGCACAAGGTACGACAGCGCTTGCTCCTGGCTCATGGCAGGCTCCGAGAAGACCTTGGTGGTCGGTTGCTCGGCACTGCCGCTCAGGCGGATACCGGCAATTACGTCATCGACCGTACGGATGGCTTCGATGTCCAGGTAGGGCTGGTCGATCGGGCCGGCGAACAGCAAGCGCGCGCGGCGAATGGTCAGGCGCTGGCCGTAGGCACGGTAGCGGCCGTCGGCCAGGCTCAACTCGCCACGGGTATCGAGGTTGTCGCCTATATGCACGTGGCCAAGCAGGTTGGCAGTGAGGCCAAAGCCACTGAACGACAACTTGTCGCGGCCCACGTCCACATCAATGTCCATGGCCATGGCCATGGGCGACTTGCCCTCTTCGGTCTGGTGGCCGACGATCACCGTGTCATCCGACACCTTTACGGTCGACGGCGGCAGCTCGCGCACGGTGATCTTGCCCTTGGGCACTTGCACCTTGCCAGTCACCGCCAGCTTGTCGTCGACCAGGCGCAAGGTCAGGTCCGGGGCGACCTCCAGCGCTGCATAGGGCTCGACCGTGACCGGCAATTGCTGGCCTTGCAGGCGCAGGTCCATGCCCAGCGCCTGGCCCCACGTCAGGTTGCCGGCAAGCTGGCCGCGGCCTGCATCACCACTGCGCCAGCTGCCATTGAGTTGCACCTGTTCGCCAGCAATCAGCGCCTGCAATGACAAGCCTTCAAGACTGACCGGTAGCTCGGCGCCACTGACCTCGCCGCCGCTTAGCATCAGGTTGCCATTCACCTGCGGCGCCAGCAAGGTGCCCGACAGCTGACCACTGCCATTGAGCTGCCCGGCCAGGCGTTCGACCATCGGCACGAACGGACGGGCCACCGACAGGTCCAGGCCGGCCAGGCGGAAATCGCCCGACAGCGGCTTGTTCTTGCCCAATGGGTCGAGGCGAGTATTGACGTTCAGTTCACCCAGGCGCTCACCCCGGAAGGCCAGACGGGTGTCGATGCGCCGTGGCGCCAGGGTGCTGTCCACACGCAGCGTCTGGTAAGGGAAATCGACCCAGCGGCCTTTGTCGCGCACGCGCAGGGTGCCGCCGCTGGCATCGACGACAACGTTGCCTTTAGGGCCACTGGCCGGGATATCCATGTTGATATCGGCATTAAGCAGGCCTTGCCAGGCAAAATCCTTTGGCAGCCATTGAGCAAGGCTGTCGAGCGGGAACTGCTTGAGGTGGTAGCGCAAGCGCGGCTCAGGCGCCAGACGCTGGTCGTCACCACACAGGCTGGCCTGGCCGGAGCGCCAGCAATGGGCACCGAAATCCAGCTGGCCGCTGGCCAGACGTTGCAGGCGTGCCGGCGCTTGCAACTGCCAATCCTGGCCACCGGCCCGGATGCGCCCACTGGCCAGGCGCCCACGCCAGTCACCCTTGTTCAGCTGGCCATCCACGCCGAGGTCGAGCTTCAGTTGCGGGCCATCCAGCGCCAGGGTCAAGGCCTGTTGACGAATGTCGCCTTTGCCGTTGGCCTGTAGCGTGCCGAGTGCCGTATCGCCCAGGTGAATACCCGTGGCCTTGAGATCGATCACGCCTCGCTGGGCATTGTCCAGGCGGGCATCCAGATCCAGTTGTTGCACACGGTTTTCGGCCTGGGCCAGGCGCTGCCCCTGCAAGGTCAGCGTACCTTGCGGGGCTTGCAGGGTGCCCGCTACATCCAGCCGGCCCTTGACCTGGCCCTGCAGCCGTGGCCACAGCTGGCCCAGGCGCGGCAGGTCGAGGTCGATGCGCCCAGCCAGGCGCTGCTGCAAACTGCCACTGCCGTTGATACGGTTGTCACCCAGCTGGATAGCCAGGGCGCCGAGCGTCCAGCTTTGCCCCGCCCCCTGGGCTTCGGCCTTGAGCACGGCCGGCTGGCCGCGCAGGCGGCCCTTGAGGTCAAGCTGGGCATCGAGGGTGAGCACTTCCCCCTTCATCTCGCCCTTGCTGCGCAGTGGCCCCGCCAGGGTGCCCGGCAGCTCGGCCAGCCAATAGGCAGGGTCCAGTGCCGAAAGCTGCAGGTCTACGTCCCATGCCAGGGTGTCGGCAAAGCGAACGGCAACGCTGCCGGCAGCCTTGCCTTGCCCAGCGGTCAGCGCAACCTGCGGCAGTTTCACCTGGCCCAGGTCGCCTTCGAACGGGCTGGCCAGGCTGAATGCACCTGCAGGGCCGTCGAGATCGCCCTTGAAGGTGCCCTGGTAGTTGCCATCGCGGTAGTGCACCTGGGTATTGAAGCGTTTGAGAGTAACTTCAGGCGGTGTCTCCAGTGGGTACAAGCGCAGCCACGGAAAATCCTGCCAGTCCAGTTGCGCATCAGCGGTCAGGCCTTGCTGCCAGTTCGCAGTGGCCTGAAGCTTGACGCGCTGAGTGCCGCTGGCGGTCAGGTCGAGGGCGTCAACCTTCGCCCCTTTGCTGTCGACCCGCCCGGATAACGCCAACGCTATCGGTGCCTGCTCAGCCGGCAGGCTAGCCGAACCCGACAATTGATAACCGTTGAGCAGATCGCCCTTGGCCTCGAGCTTCAGCTGATTCAGTTGCAAGGTATCGGGCAACGAGCCAGCCGGCTTGAACGCCTCGGAGCGGATCTGCAGCGTCGCGGGCAGGTGTTCTGCCAGCGCTTGCAACTGCCCGCTCAGCGTGGCATCGAGATAACCGCTGCTGGTGCCGGCGAGCTCAAGGGTATTTTGCAGTTCACCCGTGGCGGTCAGCGCCACCTGCCAGGGTTTGCCCTCAACCGCAGGCAGTTGCAGCTGCGCCTGGAGTTGCACCGGCCAGGCACCTTCTGGCTTCAAGTCGCCTTGCAGGTTCAATTGCAAGTCATCGCGCTGCAGGTGCAGGGTGTCGATGCGCATGCCAGCACCGGTCCAGTGCGCCGCCAGTTGCAAGTCACCAAGCAGGTCGCTGCCATCCAGCCGCAACTGGCCGACCTTGACCTCACCCAGTTCAATGGCCAGTGGCAAGCGCAGTGCTGGCAGTTGCAGCGGGCTGCTGTCGGCTTGCTCGGCACTTGGTGCAAATGCCATGTCGATGCGTTGTGCCTGCAACTGGTCGATGCACAACGTGGCGCGCATCAGGCACGCGGGCGACCAGGCCAGCAGCGGCGACTGAACCTCTACCGTGCTGCCGCCATCGGTCCAGCGCAGCGTGCTGGCTTGCCAGCTGCCCGCCAGACGCCCCTGGAAGTCGTTTACCTCAAGCCCGGGCACCTTGCCCAGCGCCCAGCGGCTGCCGGCCTCGGTACCCAGCAGCAGGCCCAGTACCAGGCTCAGGCTGGCAACGACTCCGAGCAAGCCCGCAACAATGTATTTGATCACGCGTTTCACAGCTCGGGCCCCATGGAAAAGTGCAGGCGGATGCCCCCGTCGTCATCCAGCGCCTTGGCCAGGTCCAGGCGCAGCGGCCCGACCGGCGATACCCAACGCACACCAAAACCGACACCGGTCTTGAGGCTGGGCAGCTCGAGGGTGTTGAACGAGTTGCCTTGGTCGACAAACGTCGCAATACGCCACTTTTCGGTCAGCGAATACTGGTACTCGACACTGCCGGCTACCAGGTAGCGCCCGCCGATGCGGTCGCCATCGCTGTTTTTCGGTGACAGGGTCTGATAGTCGTAGCCCCGCACGCTCTGGTCGCCACCGGCGAAGAAGCGCAGCGACGGCGGGATGTTGTTCTTGAAGCCATTGGTCGCACTGCCGCCGAACTGCACACGGCCGAGCAGGCGGTGGTTGTGACCAAGCGTTGTAAGGCCCTTGAGCAGCACGTTGCCGTGCAGCAGGTTGGTGTCGGAAACCAGCCCCTCCTTGGCCCCCTGCACATCGAATTGCAGGCGGTAGCCGTTGTGCGGGTCAATACGGTTGTCGCTGCGCAGGAAGGAATAGCTCACCCCCGGCATCAGCAGGTTGCTCAACCCGGAGTCGTCACCCAGGCGATATTCCTCGCGCTGGTACTTGAGCGAAATGACACGCTGCCAGCCGCTGGGCAGCTTGCTGTGCCACTCAGGGCCGACGGTCAACAGCTTGCTGAGGGTATCGGTACCGGCAATTTCCTCGTTCTGGTAGCCGCCGGCGAAGCGCAACTTGTCGGTCAGTGGCGGGTCGAGGGGAATGTCGTACCACAGGCCAACGTTCTGCCGGGGTGCCGAAAGCTCGGTTTCCCAGCCATAACTGTGGCCCTGCGGGTTCACCCAATGGCGGGTCCAGTTGGCCTTGCCGCGCGGCCCGACGTCGGTCGAGAACCCCAGGCCCAGGCCCATGGTGCGTGGTTTGCGGGTTTCCAGGTGGACATCTACAGGGATTTCCTCGCCCACGGCGGCGGTGGGCGCAGCATCCACCCGTACGCCTTCGAAATAGCCGCTCGATTGCAGGTCGTTGTTCAGTTCGGCGATCAGTTCCGAATCGTAAGGCGTTCCCGGCTTGAACGAGACCATGCGCTGCAGCAGGTCGTCGTCCAGCGGTGTGTCGCCACCGAAGGTGACGGCGCCCAGGTGATAGCGTGGGCCACTCTGGTAGACCAGCTCGATATCTGCCACACCCGCCTGCGGGTCGACCGCCAGGCGCTGGCGGCTGAAGCGGCCACTGAAGAAGCCATAGCGCGAGGCCTGGTTCTGGATCAGCCGCTTGGCATCTTCGTAATGGCCATGGTTGAGTTGTTCGCCCGCACGCAGCGCCTTGCTGTCGGGTACGCGGAAGGCCTTCATTTCGCTGGCTGGGCCTTCGATACGCACGGTAACGTTACGCAGGCGAATCGGCTCGCCCGGGTTAATGTTGAGGGTCAGTTGTGGGGAGTGGTCGGCATCTTTGGGGGGCTTGACCTCGGTATCGATCTGCGCCTGATAGTAGCCAAGTGCCTGCGCGGCTTTGCGCGCCTGCTCCTCTGCCCCGCGACTGAAGCGCAGCAGCGCTTCTTCATCGCGGTCACCCAACGTGCCTATATAGCCTTCGACATTGGCCTTGAGCGCCTTGTTGGCTGGTTTAACCTTCACCAGCAACTCGCTCTGGCCCCATGCTGCGAAACTGGCGGCCCAGAAAACCAGGCCCCAGGTCAATCTTCCTGAATACGTCATGCGGCGCATGCTACCAGAGCCAGGCGCTCAAGGGAGCAGCCTGGCAGCCTGCTCAGGCAAAAGCGGAATTTGATGAGACCGGATTGGGGTGAAAGAACACCCTTTCACGGATTGGTCCAATAGCCACCTCGCCAATTTCTTCATAGCCCTGGCGCTGGTAAAACGCCAGGTAATGCTCGTTGCCGGTGTCCAGCACCACGCCCTGGGTACCAGGGTCGTCCGCGCACCAGTCATGCACCGCTTGCAACAATTGCTCGCCGTAGTGCTTGCCCTGGAATTGCGGGTGCACCCCCAGCAATGGCAACACATGCACCTGGCCGGTGGGCAAGCACGTGGCCAGGGCGGCCTGGTAGTCCATGTAGCGCCGCGTGCAGCGCAGGCCAGTGCCCAGGATCATGCGTAGGCGCCAGGCCCAGCTGTCGGCCACGCCCAGCCGGCGCAGCGGCGGCACGATCAGGGCCAGGGCGATCAGGCGGTCTTCCACCAGCAAGCCAATGGCGGGCAGTTGCAGGTAGAAGTGCTGGCGTACCCATTCGCGCACCATCACCCGCAAGCGCTGCTCATACCCTGGGCGCTGGGCTTCGAAGATATAGGCAAAGGTAGGTTCGTGGCGGTAGGCGTTGTACAGCAGCGAACGCGCCTCGCGGCTGAAACCGTCATCGAGCAGGCAGATACGAGCCGGGGCGGCAGTGGTTTCGGGCATTGCGGGCAGACCTCCTGGAATGGGCGTACAAGGCCTTGGAGGTGCCGCACCGCGTATCGTTCACCCCCTTTGGCACGTTAGCAGCTGAATACCCAGGCTGCCACGCTGGTGATGACGGGCGATGTCGGCTAGCATCGCGCCTTTTACCGGGATTGTCTTTCCATGAAGATCGTCTGTTTCAACATCAACGGCCTGCGGGCCCGCCCGCACCAGTTGGCGGCGCTGATCGAAAAGCACCAGCCAGACGTGATCGGCCTGCAGGAAACCAAGGTCAGCGACGATCAGTTCCCGCTCGCCGACGTACAGGCACTGGGTTATCACGTGCACTACCACGGCCAAAAGGGCCACTACGGCGTGGCCCTGCTGTCGCGCCAGGCACCGCTGAGCCTGCACAAGGGCTTTGCCACTGATGAAGAAGACGCACAGCGCCGCTTTATCTGGGGCACCTTCGCCGATGCCGATGGCAACCCGATCACCATCATGAACGGCTATTTCCCCCAGGGCGAAAGCCGCGACCACCCTACCAAGTTCCCGGCCAAGCAGCGCTTCTACAGTGACCTGCAGGCACTGCTGGAGGGCCAGTTCCGCAATGACCAGCCACTGCTGGTAATGGGCGACATGAACATCTCGCCGCAGGACTGCGACATCGGCATCGGCCCGGATAACGCCAAGCGCTGGCTGAAGACCGGCAAGTGCAGCTTCCTGCCGGAGGAGCGTGAGTGGATGGAACGCTTGAAAGGCTGGGGGCTGGTCGATAGTTTCCGCCACCTGCACCCTGACGTGACCGACCGCTTCAGCTGGTTCGACTACCGCAGCCGCGGCTTTGAGGACGATCCCAAGCGTGGCCTGCGCATCGACCTGATCATGGCCTCGCAGCACCTGGTACCGCGGATCAAGGCGGCGGGCGTGGACTATGAACTGCGCGGGATGGAAAAGCCTTCGGACCATGCGCCGATCTGGCTGGAACTGGGCTGATCACCAAAGCCGGATTTCCCAAACTTTGCCTACAAGGCAGCCGAGAACCCAAGGACCGGGCTTACGTCGTGATAGGCTGCAAAGCAGCCCCGACAATTTGTACATCTGTGCTGATACGTTGGGGCTGCTTCGCAGCCCATCGCGGTACTAGGCCGCCACAAGAGCAGAACTGGTCAGAAGGGTATTTAATACATTTGCGCCCGGAATGTAAGCACGCCAGCCACTTGTACCGATTACAACCCTAACCCCAATCTCTTCCTCTACGACTCCATCTAAGGAATCGACCAAAGACATCACCCATCAAAACTACCAGTTTTCAGCTCTCCTGATCTAAGCCAATCTGCTCATCACAAAAGTTAGCCATGGGTGCATCATGCATACCAAGTATAAAGATTGGCAGCATTTCTACACGGCCTACGGGTATACATCACGTGTCAGTGAGCACCACTCGGTGCTGGGGTTCAATGGCCAGAATCAAAGCCTGGGGACGGGCCTGTATTTGCTCGGTAATGGATACAGGGCCTATTCCCCTACCCTTAACCGCTTTTACTCAGCGGATGATTTGAGTCCCTTCGGTAACGGAGGCATCAACGCCTATGCGTACTGTGCGGGTGACCCTATCAACAGAAACGACCCCTCAGGGCATATGTGGCGGTCGCGCGGTGGAAACACACCCGGCTCCAGGGGACGGCTGCCTACATCACGGCAGTTGACACGCACCCACTCGGTCAGCTCGTCCCGAAGTTCCTCAATGGAAAGCCTGAGTTCAAACACTTCCTCACGATCCAGGTCCAGATCACCTGTTGCGATCAACAGGCTCAGCCAATCACAGACGGCAACACATACAACGTCACCAACCGGCTTGGCTGCTCAGCTCACCGTCGAGCGGGCGGGCTCACGCCGTTCGTCGACTTCTAGCATGTCTTCAAGCATTTCTGAGAGCGAACTGGGTGTGCCGCTCGATTACACGATCGATCAAAATGACGCTATCCAGTCAAATGTGCTGAGTCACATGGCCACCCATACGCAATTGCCGATTGATGAGGAGATTTACTTGAGATTCAATCAACCGACAACAACCCTTGGCATGCCGAATAATTTTCAAAACCTGGAATTGATTACCACTAGGTATGGCGCAGAATGGTTCAATATGGCTCGATTGAATCAGCTTAAGCGCCAATCCTAGGTGGTCAGTACGTACAAGCTGGCTGGAGCTGATCTCAATAAACCTATCGATCCCCTGTATCAGCGGCCTTGTGTCGCGATAGGGCCCCAGCGCGGCCCCAGATTCGATTTTCGTCGCAGCTATCCGAGCCGTGTGGCTATGTGGGGCTCACAACCCCAACCGCAACGCCTCCCCCACCCCGGCCCCACGCACATCATCCGCCGCACTGACCAAGGCAAAATTGTAAGCCCCATGCGACCAGTAGCGCGCCTCCAGCTGGCCATCGACCCGCTGCCCGTCCGGCATGCGCCGATAAAGCTCGCCCGGTGAACGCAGGAACAGGCTGATGCGCTGCCCCTTGCCATCCTCAAACACCAGCAGCGCCGCCGGCCCTTGCTCGTTGCTGAGCAAGCGCGCGCCCACCGGTTTGAAGCCATAGCCCGCCAAATCCGGTAACTGGCCCACGCGGCTGAAATGGCGCCCCAGCCAGTCACGCAACTGCCCCGGGTCGCTGGCCTGGATATCCAGCGCCTCGCTGGCGGCAAACAAACGATGGGCCTGGACGGCATCGGCCATGGGTAGCTCGACACGCGCCAGGGAAGCATCGCGCACCTGCCAGCCGCCGACCCCACCAACGCCCACTGCCAGCATCAGCACCGCCGCCGCCGCCCAACGCCGTTGCCGACGCTGGCGCAATTGCCGTCGCAACTGACCAAGGTCCAGCTGCGCCGCCCCAGGCAGCTCACCAAACCCGGCCAGCGCCGTACGCAGCCGTCGGGCATCGGCGCGCCAGCCCTCTACTCGCTGCGCAGCCTGCGGGTTCGCCGCCAGCCAAGCCTGCACCTCGGCTCGACGCACAGGCTCCAGGCGCTCATCGACGTAAGCATGCAATTCGTCTTCGCTGGGGATCAGACGGGTCATTTCAGTCTCCGCAAGGCCGGTGGCTGGGGGGTGCCCTCGGTCAGTTGGCGCAAGGCACTGCGGGCGCGTGAGAGGCGCGACATCACAGTGCCAATGGGGATGCCCAAGGCCTCGGCGGCCTCCTTGTAACTCAAGCCTTCGATGCTGACCAGCAGCAACAAGGCACGCTGTTCGGTGGTTAACCGGGCAAACGCCTGCAAGTCAGCTTGCGCCAGGACAATGGATTCGAGATTGTCGCCGGCCGGTTCTTCCTCGCGTTCGCCACGCCCAAACCAGGACAGCCACCGCGCATGCAGGCGGTCGCGGCGCTTACCATCAAGGAACAGCCGATAGAGAATGGTGAACAGCCAGGCCCGCAGCGCCTCAGCGTCACGTTGCTGCTCGCGCCGGCTCAGCGCCCGCTCGACCGTGGCCTGCACCAGGTCGTCGGCGCTGCCAGGCTCGCGGGTCAGCCACACGGCAAAGCGGCGCAGGCGGGCCAGCAGCTCGCGCCACTGATGGTCGTCCAGATCGTGCATGGCAAAGTTCCAGGCGTTGAGGTTGTCAGTGTAAAAGGCAGACGCCCGGCAGGAAATTCTATTCCCGCCGATGGAATAAGTTATTCCCTGCGCCGTCGTACCGGCACACTCACCCAACCGGACGATAACCATGAACCCACCCTTGCACGGCCCGGCCAAAGCCTTGCGCCTGGCCGCCATCGGCGCCGTAATGCTGGCCGCAGGCGCCGGCTTTGCCTATGCCGCCGGCTGGCTCGGCGAAACCCGGCTGACGCCACAGCGCATCATCGACACCTTCGAGGCCCAGGCCGGGCACTACCCGGGCTACCGAAAGAACCACGCCAAGGGCCTGTGCGTCAGCGGTTACTTCCAGGCCAGCGGGCAGGCTGCCAACCTGTCCACGGCGCGTGTGTTCAGCCAGGCGCGCGTGCCGGTGATCGGCCGTTTCGCCATTGGCGGTGCCAACCCGTTCGCCCCGGACACCGGCATCCCCGTGCGCAGCCTGGCTATCCAGCTGAGCACTGACGACGGGCAGGTCTGGCGCACTGGCATGAACAACCCGCCAGTGCTGGCGGTCAGCACACCCCAAGGGTTCTACGAGCAAGTACTGGCGGGCACGCCAGACCCCGCCACCGGCAAGCCGAACCCTGCCAGCATGCAGGCGTTCTTCGCCGCTCACCCGGAAAGTGCTGCATTTCGCCAATGGGCGGCGGGCTACAAGCCCAGTAACAGCTTTGCCAGCACGCAGTACCACAGCATCAATGCCTTTTTGCTGATTGACACAGACGGCACGCGCCACCCCGTGCGCTGGCAGCTTGAGCCGCAGGCCGCGTTTGCCGCATTGCCTGGCCAGGTCGATGACAAGCAGTTCCTGCAGCACGACCTGCAGCAACGCCTGGCCCAAGGCCCGCTGCGCTGGACGCTGCGCCTGGTGCTGGCCGAACCCGGCGATGCGGTGGACGACCCTGCGCGCCCCTGGCCCGCCGAGCGGCGCAGTGTAGACGCCGGCACCTTGGTGCTGGAGCAGGTCGACGCCCCGGAACAGGGGGCATGCCGTGACCTCAACTTTGACCCACTGATCCTGCCCAGCGGCATCGAGGCCTCTGCCGACCCAATCCTCGCCGCCCGTTCGGCTGCCTATTCGGAATCGTTCAACCGCCGCAGCCGCGAATCGCTCGGCACCGGAGCCCGCCCATGAAACCCGACGCCTTCCACCCGTTCGCCCGCCTGCTGCACTGGCTGATGGCCGTGCTGATCCTGGCCATGCTGTTTATTGGTGTGAGCATGGTTGCCGACCTGTCGACACGCCACCCAGTACTGATCGGGCTACACAAGGCCACCGGCCTGGCGCTGCTGGTGCTGGTGCTACTACGCATTGGCGTGCGCCTGGCCGTGCCGCATCCGCCCTTGCCGCGAGACCTGCCTGCCTTGCAGCGTTGGGCCGCCGGGGCATCGCACCTGGTGCTCTATGGCCTGATGCTGGCCATGCCGCTACTGGGCTGGGCCATGCTGTCGGCCGGCGACTACCCTCGCCCGTTGGGCTTGCCTGCCATCGCCCCGCACAACCTGCAACTGTATGCCGTGTTGCGCATGGCGCACGGTTGGGCCGGCTACCTGCTTTTCGCCACGGTACTGGTGCACGTGGCTGGCGCCTTGATGCACGCGTGGGTGCGCCGTGACGGCGTGTTGCGTAGCATGTGGCCTGGCCCCCTGCGCCGCAGCGAATGACCTGCAGCAGCCCGGGGCATTAGACAAGCGATAATCATTCTTAATAAGATCGGCGCTCTTTTTGCCGCACTGCCCTGGACTGCCCATGAACGTTGCAAAGGATCCTGCAAGACTTTTACCCGCCAACACACTGGACCTGCGCCCGCTGCTGCTGGCCAACATGGCCTGTACCATGTCGATGATGGCGTTTGTCGCCCTGATCGGCCCGATTGCCCGCCAACTCGGCATGGCCACCTGGCAGGCCGGCGCCGCAGTGACAGTCGCCGGCGTGGTCTGGGTGCTGCTGGCGCGCCCCTGGGGCCGTGCGGCCGACCGTTTGGGTCGCCGGCGCATCCTGCTGCTGGGCACCGCCGGCTTCACCCTGGCCTACTGGCTGCTGTGCCTGTTCGTCGAAGGTGCGCTGCGCTGGATGCCGGGGGCGACCGCAGCGTTCATCGGCCTGATGGTCGCCCGCGGCTGTATTGGTGCCTTTTATGCCGCCATCCCGGTAGGCGGCAACGCGCTGATTGCCGACCACGTCGAACCGCAGCGCCGGGCACGGGCCATGGCCTCGCTGGGGGCGGCCAACGCCGTCGGCCTGGTGGTGGGGCCGGCGCTGGCGGCGCTGCTGGCGCGGCACAGCCTGAGCCTGCCGTTCCATATCATGTCACTGCTGCCGGCTACCGCGTTTCTCGTGCTGCTGTTCACCCTCAAGCCGCAGGCGCTGCCCCACAACTATGCCCCCAGCCCGGTGCGGTTGAACGACCCGCGCTTGCGCCGGCCCCTGCTGGTGGCGTTCAGCGCCATGCTCAGTGTCACCGTTTCGCAGATCATTGTCGGCTTCTTCGCGCTCGACCGCCTGCACCTGGGGCCAGCGGAAGCTGCGCAGGCGGCCGGCATCGCACTGACCACCGTGGGCGTGGCGCTGATGCTGTCGCAGGTGCTGCTGCGCAAACTGGAATGGCCGCCGCTGAAAATGATCCGGGTAGGTGCCACTGTTTCGGCGCTTGGCTTTGCCTGCGGCTCGCTCGCTACCAGCGCACCGATGCTATGGGCCTGCTACTTCGTCGCAGCAGCCGGCATGGGCTTCGTATTCCCGTCGTTTTCAGCGCTGGCAGCCAATGCCATGCAGGCCTCCGAGCAAGGGGCCACAGCCGGCTCCATTGGCGCGGCCCAAGGCATGGGGGCAGTGATCGGGCCGCTGGCAGGCACGTTGGTCTATGCACTCGATCCGCGCCTGCCATTCCTGGCCGTGGCCGTGCTGTTGCTGCTGGTCGGCCTGTGGCCGATGCCGCGTGAACAGCGGGTTTGAAAGCACAGCGCGCAAGCGACCAGAGTGTGTTTTAATGCGCATCGCTCATTATTATTGACACCTCTGATTACAAGGCGGCTATGGACACGGGGACGCGACTCAAACTGGTGCGTGAACGCAACAACCTCTCCCAACGGGAACTGGCCCGCCGCAGCGGGCTGACCAATTCGACGATCTCGCAGATCGAGCAGAATCGCGTCAGCCCTTCGGTCAGCTCCCTCAAAAAGCTGCTCGAAGGCATCCCGATGAGCCTGGCAGAGTTTTTCAGCTTCGACGAACCGGTACGCGAGGAGCGCTACGTGTTCCGTGGTGGCGAACAGCCAGACCTGGGCCGCAATGGCCTGCGCATGCTACTGGTGGGTGCCAGTGTCGAGGGCCGGCAGATGCGCATGCTGCGTGAGCTGTATGCCCCCGGTGCCGACTCGGGCGATCCAATCGTGCACGCCGAGGGCGAGGAATGTGGCCTGGTCACCCGGGGCACCGTTGAGCTGTGGGTCGATGGCCAGGTCAGCGTGCTGAACTCGGGCGATGGGTATTACATCCCCACTACCCTGCCGCACAGCTTCAAGAACATCGGCCAGGACGAAGCCGAGATCATCAGCGCAAACACGCCGGCGAATTTCTGACTGTTTGATGCGCAGTGCATGGCGGGTGCACCGCGTACCCTGTGGGAGCGGGCGTGCCCGCGAAAAATCCACGCGGTGCATGGCACCGGCTGCGCCGGTGTTCGCGGCGGTTCGACGCCTCGACACGCCCGCTCCCACAGGGTCCCTGCTAAACCAGTAAGTGATGTGTAGTTCTATGGAAGAGCAGCCTGGCCCGCCCCCACAGGTCCAGCCGTAACGTTCAAGCTGGTTGCAATAGCGCCTCCTCGACAAAGTCCAGACGGTCCTGCCCAAAGAACATCGCCTCGCCAACAAAGCAGGTCGGTGCGCCGAAAACCCCGCGCCCGACCGCAGCCTCGGTCGCCTGCTTGAGCGCTGCTTTTACTTCGCCGTCCGCCGCCACGGCATGAAAAGCCTGCGGATCGAAGCCTGCCTGGGCCAGTGTTTCATCCAGGACTGCGCTGTCGCTCAGGTTGCGCCGCTGCACCCACAACCCGTTGAACAGCGTGGCCAACAACGCCTCGAACCGCTCTGGTGAATGCATCTGCGTGCCCATCACGCCGCGCATCAGGCTCAGCGTATTGACCGGAAAACCTGACGGCATGCCAAACGGCACCCCATAGCGTGCGGCAAAGCGTGCCAGGTCGGTGAACATGTAGCGCCCCTTGGCCGGGATCATGGCCGGCGAGGCATTGCCGGTAGCCTGGAACACCCCGCCCAGCAGCATTGGCCGGTAACGCAGCGTGGCGCCCTGGCGGGCACACAGGCCGGGCAACTGGGTCCAGGCCAGGTAGCTGGCCGGGCTGCCCAGGTCAAAATAGAAATCGACAGTCTTGTGCATGGTTTCGGTCCTTGCTCGGTGAAAAGGGGCCTACCAGCGTTCCATCCAGGGACGCAGGTCCAGCTCGAAGGTCCAGGCGTCGCGGGGTTGGGCGTGCAGGAACCAGTAGCTGTCGGCAATGTGCGCCGGGGCGAGGATGCCATCCTGGTCCTTGAGGGCATAGCGCTCGGGGAAGGTGTCACGAATGAAGGCGGTGTCGATGGCCCCATCCACCACCACATGCGCAACATGGATGTTCCGCGGCCCGAGTTCACGGGCCATGCTCTGGGCCAGCGCACGCAAGCCATGCTTGGCCCCGGCGAACGCCGCAAAACCCGCCGCCCCGCGGGTTCCCGCGGTGGCGCCGGTGAACAGGATGGTGCCGCGCTCACGCTGGACCATGCGCCGGGCAACCGCCTGGGCGGTGAGAAAGCCGGCAAAACAGGCCATTTCCCAAATCTTGAAGTACTTGCGCGGGGTCTCCTCAAGGATGCCACAGGGCACATTCGCGCCGATATTAAAGACAAATGCTTCAATCGGGCCGATGTCGCGCTCGATAGTCTCGACCAATGCTGCAACTTCATCCTCCTTGCGGGCATCGGAACCAAACCCGCGGGCCTGGCCGCCAGCGGCGCGTATTTCGTCCAGCAGCGGTTGCAGCTTTTCAGCCTGGCGCCGAGTCACGCAGGCAATGTAGCCCTCACGGGCGAACCGCTTGGCAATCTCGCCACCGGTCGCGTCGCCCGCACCGATCACCAGCACTACTTTTTGTTGTTCTGCCATGCCTGACTCCATTGGTGAATGATCGTTTAGTAAACGAACGCTATGTTATGATCCCCGTCATCGTCAAGCCCGCCTGCAGAGGCAAGTGAATGCGTTATTCCAACGAACACAAGCAACAGACCCGCGAACGGTTGCTGAGCAGTAGCGGCGCGCTGGCCAAGCGCGGGGGCTTTTCCAGCACCGGTGTGGCCGGGCTGATGAAGGCGATCGGCCTGACCGGCGGCGCCTTTTACAACCACTTCCCATCAAAGGACGACCTGTTCACCGAAGTCGTGCGACAAGAACTGTGCAACAGCCCACTGGCGCGCCTGGCCAACCAAGGTGCCAGCCGTGAACGCCTGGGTCGCTGCCTGCAGCAGTACCTGAGCCTGGCCCACTTGCACAACGCCGAAGGTGGCTGCCCGCTACCGCCGTTGGGGGTGGAAATCGCCAGGGCTCCAGCGCCGGTGCGCGAAGAGGCCGAACATTGGCTGGTCGAACTGCACCAGGCCTGGAGCGCAACACTGGAGGATGAGCAACTGGCCTGGGTGCTGATCAGCCAGTGCGTCGGTGCGTTGATGGTCGGCCGCATGCTGGCCACTGAAACAGTGCAGTCGCAGGTGCTGGATGCGAGCCGCCAGTTTGTCGAAAAGGCCTTGCATGAAGTGGATTAGTGCAGCGCTGGGGTTGCTGCTGGCATTACCTGCATTCGCCGAACAAGCTTGTCCGCCAGGGCAGTACCAGGTGTGCCTCATGGGTTGTTTCTGTGCGCCGATCGACCCTGGCCAGGCCGGCCAGATTCTGAAGGATGTAGAAGTCATGGCGTCGTCCAGCCTGACATTCGCCTTGCGCCAGGCCAGGGACGAGGCCACCGCCAGCGGCGTGCAGCCCATACCGCTTCACATCCGCGCGCAGCTCGAAGCCTGGTACGACTTTGCCGTGCTCGACGCAGCCCGCTTCCGGGTAGGTGACGAGCAGCAGATGAGCGCAGCCAATGCGCTGCTGCAAAACCCCGACGTGAATGCCGTGACGCTGATCGATACGATCATTTTCCGCCGGGCGGGCGATGCCGAAGACAACGTGGCCTTGTGGGCGCACGAGTTGAAGCATGTGCAGCAGTATCAGGAACTGGGCGTGGAGGAATTTGCCCGGCGCTATACGCGCGACTATGACGCGCTGGAGGGGCCGGCCTACAAAATCGAGGCGGAGGTGGGCAAGGCCTTGCGCGAACGCGCTTCTGGGCAGGCTCGATAGCAGAAGCGACGCACTGCTCTGTGGGAGCGGCCTTACGTCGCGAAAGGGCTGCAAAGCAGCCCCGATTTCCAGCTTCGCAGCGCAGTTTGCTGGGGCCGCTCTGCGGCCCTTTCGCGACACAAGGCCGCTCCCACACGAATTGCAACTGCCTCGAAGAGATTGTCAGGACGCCGCCGAAGCCTCTTCAGCCACCTGTTCACGGCTGGCATAGCGCTGCGCCAACACTGCACAGACCATCAGCTGGATCTGGTGGAACAGCATCAGCGGCAGGATCATCGCGCCAATACCACTGCCCACGAACAGCACCTGGGCCATGGGCACCCCGGTAGCCAGGCTTTTCTTGGAGCCGGCAAACAGGATGGTGATACGGTCTTCAAGGTCAAAGCCCAGCAGCTTGCCAAGCACACGAGTGCCGAACAGCACCACCGCCAGCAGAATCCCGCATACGGCGAACAACCCGGCCAGGTGCTGCGGCGATACTGTGTGCCACAACCCGGTGACCACGGCTTCGCTGAAGGCGGTGTACACCACCAACAGGATCGAGCCCTGGTCCACTACCTTGAGCCAGCGCGCATTGCGCTTGACCCAGGCACCAATCCAGCGCCGTGCAATCTGCCCGGCAACGAACGGTACCAGCAGCTGCAGGGTGATCTTCAGCACGGCATCCAGACCAGAACCCGTGTCACCACTGGCGCCCAGCAACATCATCACCAGCAAAGGGGTCAGGAAGATGCCCAGCAGGCTGGACGCGGCTGCGCTGCAAATGGCCGCCGGCACATTACCACGGGCCAGCGAGGTGAAGGCGATGGCCGACTGCACGGTGGCCGGCAAGGCGCACAGGTAGAGCACACCCAGGTACAGCTCGTTACCCACCAGCGGCAGGAACAGCGGCTTGAACGCCAGGCCCAGCAGCGGGAACAGCGCGAACGTGCAGGAAAACACCAGCAAGTGCAGGCGCCAGTGCCCGGCACCGGCAATGATCGCCTCACGCGAAAGCTTGGCACCATGCAGGAAGAACAGCAGGCCGATGGCGAGGTTGGTCAGCCAGCCAAAATAGACCGCGCCGTCGCCCGAGCAAGGCAGCACGGTGGCGATCAGAACCACCCCGAGCAAGGCCAGGGTGAAATTGTCGAATAACATGCGCAAATACTTCATCACTGTGTCCATCTTGTCATTGTGCAAGGGCAGACGATAAGGTCTTCGGCTTTTTACCGCTAACGCCGGAACCCCCACCGGTATCGCTCAACGGACACGTTCCACAAAAGGACCCTTCCATGCCCCTCTCTCGCCTGGCCGCGCTTGCGGCTGCCATCACCCTTGCGCTTGGCCATGCCAGCGCCCAGGCCGACGACCAGCTGCAAGCCAAGGTAGACGGTATCATCCGCCCGCTGATGCAGGAGCAAGGCATCAGCGGCATGGCCGTGGCGATCTATGCCCGCGACCACGCGCACTACTTCAGCTACGGCGTGGCCAGCAAAGACGACAACGTACCGGTAAGCCGAGACACGCTGTTCGAGATCGGTTCGCTGAGCAAGACCTACACAGCCACACTTGCCGCGCTGGCCAGTGCCGAGGGCAAGCTGGACCTCGCGGCCCAGGCCAAGCGCTATCACCCGGCACTGGCCGGAACGCCCCTCGGTGACGCCAGCGTGCTGGACCTGGGCGCCTACAGTGCAGATTGCCTGCCGTTGCAGTTCCCTGACGAAGTACAGACCCCGCAACAGGTCGTCGACTTCTTCCGCCACTGGCAACCCCGCGCCAAGCCCGGCACCCAGCGCTGCTACTCCAACCCCAGCCTTGGCTTGTTCGGCGACCTGGCCGCACGCGCACAGGATCAACCGTTTTCCACGCTGATGACCGACGGCCTGCTGGCGAAAATGGGCCTGGCAACCACCTACCTGCATGTCCCGGCCAGCGCTCAGGGGCTTTATGCCCAAGGCTACGACGCCGCCGACAAGCCGGTGCGCGTCGGCCCCGGCCCCTACGCCGACGAGGCCTACGGCATCAAGACCAGCGCCAGCGACCTGCTGCGCTACGTGCGCCTGAACATGCAGCCACAGGGCCTGCCACCGGCGCTGGTCAAAGCCACCGAGATCACCCGACAGGGCTATTTCCAGGTCGGCGCCATGACCCAGGGCCTGGGTTGGGAGCGCTACCCCTACCCTGTCACGCTGGCTACCCTGGTCGATGGCAACAGCCCGCGGCTGATCCGTGAACCGCAGGCAACCACGCGCTTGCAACCGGCCCTGCCGGCACAAGCGGCCGCCTGGTACAACAAGACCGGTTCAACCAACGGCTTCGGTGCCTACGCCGCGTTTGTGCCCTCTGAGCAACTGGCTGTCGTGTTGCTGGCTAACCGAAATTACCCGAACGAAGCGCGGGTCCGCGCCGCCTTCGAAATACTGTCCGGGCTGTAGCGGGAGCAGCGATTGTCGAACAAAATGACAAAAATGTAGTGCCAAAAAATATTCACTACAAAATGATTGACGCCGCTCATCGGCCTTGTGCATGATGAAGCCGTCTCCCTGATCGGGAGCGGTGGCAAGGGTGTTCCAGACGGCTTGCGCGGTAACGCAGGCCGTCCGTGGAGAGGGAACTGTCCAAAAGGCAGCGTGAGAAAGCCCCTGTTGCGATGCTGCTGTAGCAGCCTTGGTAGTGCGCTACACCGTGGTAGCGCCAACTGTGAAAATCACCTACGAATGGGTAATGGGGGCTTTATGATGAACTTGAACAACAATCCGACCATCGATCAACTGGCGCAGCTGTTTGCCGTACGCAAGGACAGCCTTGACGACCACTTGCTGTGGGTCAGCCAAACCGGTGAGGTGCGGCTCGACCGCCTGCCACCGAACACTATCGAAGATGAATTTGAAGAGCACCTGCCCAGCATGCGTGCCCGCTTCAAGGTCTACCGCCGTGGCCAGGGCTACGTCGGCAAGAAGGCCGCCGCCGACACCGAGTTCGTTGGCCGCGTGCTGCAGACCCTGCAACAAGAATGGCCCGCTGCCCGTGAGCAGCAGGCAGTCAAGGTGATCGAACCGCTTAACTGAGGGTTCCCGCCTTTATCTGAGCCCGGCCCACTTTGGCCGGGCTTTTTCATGCCTGGCGCCGGTGGCTGCGGGTTTGCGGCAAAGGCAAGGCTCCGGTTGCCATGGCCCGGGCACGGTCGACACCCCATACCAGGGCGCGGGTCATGGTCTCCCCGGGGCGGGCCGGGTAGTATTCCTCCAGCATTGCGCGGCCATCCTCGGCATACAACCCCAGAAACAGCTGGGTCGCCCCCAGGCGTGACAGGCGTACCTGCACATCCAGCGTGGTACCGTCACTGAGGGCTTCGTCGTGGCTGCGGATATGCAACTGGGCGTCGGCCCACTGCCAATAGGTCTGTTCCCTGACTCGCATGAGCATTCAATCCTCCGTTACTGGAATGCCCCACCAGAAAAGCACAACCTCGGCCAGCCGGCGAGTGCTACCCGGCAATGCCATGAGGCGGATCAACAAAGCGCAATAAAAACCCCGCCATCGGGCGGGGTCTTGAGCTGGATGCAGGTTCACTTCTTCAGCGGAACCCGCGGCATGAAACGGCCTTTTTTACTGCGCTGCAGGTGTGCAGGCTGAAGTTGTTCGGAATCATCCAGCGTCATATGGGCGAAGCCCAGACGGTAGGCCGCCTGGCCACAACGCACCTGGCTGTTGATCGGGAACGCGTCATTCAGGTCTTCGAAAAAGGATTCGCTCATGCCCTGTCTCCCTCCAGTGGCGGACGCGCCAGCAGCCAGAAAAGCTGCCAAGAAAACGCGGCCTGTGAAAGTGAGACTAGCCGGTCATTTGCAGACTGCCCGGGCAAGCGCCCGACAGCCGACCAGTGGCAGACTGCTCTACTTCAAACGCACTGCCGTGCCGGTGGCAAATACCACGACCATGCCGCCCTGCACCGACGGCATGCTGATCTCGAAATCCACACCCACTACCGCATCGGCATGCAACTGACGTGCCCGCGCCTTGAGTTCTTCGGTGGCCTGCTCGCGGGCCTCGCGCAGGGCGCTCTCCAGCGTTTGCGAGCGGCCACCAAAGAAATCACGAAACCGTGCAAAGAAATCGCGCACGAAGTTGATACCCTGCACCGATTCGGAGCTGACCACGCCCAGGTACTCGGCAATCGGGCGGCCTTCGAGCTGGCTGGTGGTGGAAATGATCATGAAAGCGCTCCATTGGCCTGGCAAAAGAGGCCGATTCTAACAGAGCGCAAGCCACCCCACAGAGCCGCTGGTTGACCGCAATCCCTGTGGGAGCAACTGTCTTATTCACAATCTTCAAGCTCGCACAATCCCTGTGGGAGCGGGCGCGCCCGCGAACACCGGCAAAGCCGGTGCCATCCACTGCGTCGCCTGTTTCGCGGGCATGCCCGCTCCCACAGTGACCGCGCAAGGCGTTGCAGACTCATCAAATCATGCATTGGCCGCGCGAAACCGTTGGCCAATACGCGCACCGAACACGTTCACCAGCAACCCCGCCATCACCAGCAGGGCACCCCAGCCCTGGGTTGCGGTAAGGCGCTCACCCAGTAGCAGCGCCGACGAACTCAAGCCAATCACCGGCACCAGCAGCGAGAACGGCGCCACTTTGCCAGCCGGGTGGCGCGACAGCAGCTTGCTCCACAGGCTGTAGCCGAGCATGGTGGCGACAAAGGCCAGATACGCCAGGGCCAGCACCGAGCTCCAGCTGATGTTGGCCAGCGCATGGCCAATACGCTCAGGCCCTTCCAGCCACCAGGACAACGCCAGGAACGGCAGTGGTGGAATCAGCCCCCCCCAGATCACCAGCGCCACCAGGTCGACCGAACCAAAACGCCGGGTGATGATGTTGCCCAAGCCCCACATGGCACCACCGCACAGGGTCAGCACCAGCGCCAGCATGGGCACATGGCCGCCATCTTCACTGCCGATCAACGCCAGGCCGCTGGCGGCCACCAGCAGCCCCAGTACGCTGGCCAGGCGCAACCGCTCACCGAGGAACAACGCGGCGAAGCCCAGGGTGAAGAATGCTTGCGACTGCAGAATCAACGAGGCAAGCCCCGGTGGCATGCCGCTGTACATGGCCTGGAACAGGAAGGCGAACTGACCCAGCGATATCGTCGCACCGTAGGCGATCAACCAGCGCCACGGCAGTTTGGGCCGCTTGACCAGCAAGATCGCCGGGAACGCCACCAACAAGAAGCGCAGCGCCCCCAGCAGCATCGGCGGCAGGCCGTCGAGGCCAACCTTGATGACCACGAAGTTGACTCCCCAGGCGACAATCACCACCAGGGCGATGAGCAGGTCCTTGAGCGGCATTGCGGCTTCCTTCTTCAGGCTTTTCTAGACATATTTCGTTACAGCATAAGGCTATTCCTTTGGCATGCAGCAGTACAGTTGAGACCGAGGGTTGCGCAACAGTGCAACTGTTATCGTATGAGCGGCTACACGGCCCTGTAGAAGCGGCCGTGCGGTTTTGCAAAGCGTGTCAATCCCGGTAGCCAGGCGCTACCTTTTCCAGCATCCGCAACAGCGCTGCCCAGGCCAGTTGCAGCGCATCCGGGTCCGCCAGTTCCCCCTGCTTCAACCCCCTGCCCGGCTCGTTGAACTGTCGCTCGGTATGTGCGCACACCGCCTGGGGTGGCAGAACCAGTTGCCCGGCACTCTGCGCCGCCAACTGGATCTCACAGGCCTTCTTCAGGTAGTACATGCGCAGGAACGCTTCGGCCACGCTGCGGCCGGTGGTCAGCAGGCCATGGTTGCGCAGGATCATGACCGGCTTGTCGCCCAGGTCGGCCACCAGCCGCTGCTGCTCATCCATATCCAGCGCGATACCTTCGTAGGCGTGGTAAGCCACCTTGCCGTAAAACTCCATGGACATCTGGTTGACCGGCAGCAGCCCGCACTCCAGCGCCGCCACTGCGCAACCTGCGCGCGTATGCGTGTGCAGCACGCACTGGGCATCTTCGCGGGCGGCATGAATGGCGCTGTGAATCACGAACCCGGCCGGGTTGACCGGGTGCGCGGTCGGCTCCACCGGCCTGCCCTGCAAGTCGATTTTTACCAGGCTGGAGGCCGTGATCTCGTCGAACAGCAGGCCGTACGGGTTGATCAGGAAGTGATGCTCCGGCCCAGGCAAGCGCAGGGATATATGAGTGAAGATCAGGTCGCTCATGCGAAAGTGCGCGATCAACCGATAACAGGCTGCCAGCTCCTGGCGCAAACGCTGTTCCATTGCGGTCATGGTTGTTGCCCCTGTAAATGAAGTGGCGAGAGACTACTTGGTCGCCCAGGCATTGAAACGTTGCTCCAGTTCTTCGCCATGGTCCACCCAGAACGCCACATTCATTGCCAGCGCCCCTTGCAGGTTCTGCGGTGAAGTAGGCACCCAGCTGGCCAAGGCCGGGTCGAGCCTGGCAGCAGCCTGGATGTTGGTTGGCCCATAGGGAATCTGCTGCACATAACGCAGCTGGGTATCGGGCTGGTTGGCATAGGCGATCAGCCGCTTGGCCTGGTCGACATGCCGCGAGCCTTTGATGATTGCCCAGTAATCCATGCCATACAGGCTGCCGGGCCAGACCACTGCCAGCGGGCTGCCCTGCTGCGCCGCCACCGCGATGCGCCCGCTGTAGGTGGAGGTCATTACAACGTCGCCGGCGGTCAGCCATTGCGCCGGCTGGGCCCCCGCGTCCCACCACTGGATGTAGGGCTTGAGTTCGCTCAATTTGGCGAAGGCACGCTCAACCCCGGCTGGCGTCGACAATACCTGGTAGACATCCTCGACCTTGACCCCATCGGCCAGCAGGGCGAACTCCAGGTTGTACACCGCACGTTTGCGCAGGCCGCGCTTGCCCGGGTACTTGTTCACGTCCCAGAAGTCGGCCCACGAAGTGGGTGCCTGGGCCAGCTTGTTGCGGTCATAGGCAATGGCCACGCTCCACACCAACGCAGCCGAACCGCAGTCCTGTGCTGCATCGGGGATCAGTTCGGCGGCGTGGCCCAGGCGCTGCCAGTCCAGGTGCTCGTACACACCCTCGTCACAGCCGCGCATCAGGTCCGGGCCTTCGATCTGCACCACGTCCCAGTCGACATTGCCGGTGTCGGCCATGACCTGGATGCGCGCCATCTCACCGTTGTATTCGCTCTGGATCAGCTTGCTGCCGTCCTGCGCACTGAACGGCTTGAAAATCGCCTCATCCTGGGCCTTCTGACCCGCGCCGCCATAAGCGACTACAACCATCTCTGGCGCGGCTTGCGCACAGCCCAGGCCAAGCGCGAGCAATGCCGCGCAAAGGCCATTCACCCGTGGGAATACCTGCATCGTAGTTGCCTCCTGTCGGTGCCCGAAGGGCCCGATTTCTTGTTGTTGTGAGGTCACGCCCTCGCTGTGAGGGTGAACAGAAGCTAGTCGCGCACCAGTTAAAAAACAAGTTGATTTTTTACTGTAGCTACACTTTCATAAACAAAACAAGAACAACACCGTACCGGAGCCGCCTGTATGCAGACCGCCTTCCCTCACCTGTTCGAAGCCTTGCAGATCCGCGGCAAACGCCTGAAGAACCGCATCATGTCCACCGGCCACGACACCTGCCTGCCCACCGAAAATCTGGTCAACGACAAACTGATCGCCTACCAGCGCGACCGCGCAGCCGGCGGCGTTGGCCTGATCGTGCTGCAAGTTGCCGGGGTGCATGACAGCGCCCGTTACACCTCTCATGTGCTGATGGCTACCCACGATGCCTGCATTGACGGCTACCGCCAGCTTGCCGAGGCCTGCCATGCGCACGGCACCGTGGTGCTGTCGCAACTGTTTCACCCCGGGCGGGAGATCATGGAGTCGGCAGACGGGCTGCTGGCGGTGGCCTACTCCGCATCGGCGGTGCCCAACGAACGCTTCCGGGTAATGCCACGCGCGCTGGACCAGGCGATGATCGACGAAATCGTCCAGGGCTACGCCAGCGCCGCCCGGCGCCTGCATCAGGCCGGGCTGGATGGGGTCGAGGTGGTGGCAAGCCACGGCTACCTGCCTGCGCAGTTCCTCAACCCGCGGGTGAACTTGCGCAGCGACGGCTACAACGGCGAACTGGAACAGCGCCTGAGGTTCCTGCGTGAGGTGCTGGCCGCCGTGCGCGCCGCCACCGACGAGCAGTTCATCATCGGCCTGCGCATCAGTGCCGACGAACGCGACGACCAAGGGCTGAGCGAGGACGAATCGCTGG
The DNA here is from genome assembly GCF_042956345.1 of Pseudomonas sp. NPDC008258. Lineage (NCBI taxonomy): Bacteria > Pseudomonadati > Pseudomonadota > Gammaproteobacteria > Pseudomonadales > Pseudomonadaceae > Pseudomonas > Pseudomonas sp. NPDC008258. The sequence goes on along the minus strand of NZ_JBIBGE010000024.1, from coordinate 71,784 downwards.
CCGCAGCGGTAGCCCTGCAAAGCCAGCTGGACTACCTGCACATCGTCGCCGGCACCTCGGCCTCCCTGGGGGGTGCGGTGCATATCGTTCCGCCCATGGCCATCGAGCCGGCCTACCTGGCCCGGGAGGCTGCCACCTTCAAGCAGCAACTGGATATCCCGCTGTTCGTGACCGGGCGCATCAACCAGCCTCAGGAAGCCGAACTAATCCTGGCCCGCGGCCAGGCCGATGTCTGCGGCATGACCCGTGCACTGATCTGCGACCCGCTGATGCCGAGCAAGACCGAGCGCGGCCAGGTCGAGGACGTGCGCGCCTGCATCGCCTGCAACCAGGCCTGCATCGGCCATTTCCATCGCGGCCTGGCCATTTCCTGCATCCAGCGGCCCGAAACCGGTCGCGAGTTGCAATACGGCCAGCTAACGCCCACCACCACGCCCAAACGCATCCTCGTGGCCGGTGGCGGCCCCGCCGGCATGAAGGCCGCCGCCGTGGCCGCGGCACGTGGGCATAAGGTCACGCTGTACGAGGCCGGCCCTCAGCTCGGTGGCCAGGTGCTGCTTGCCCAGCTACTGCCACGGCGCAGCGAGTTCGGCGGCGCCAGCACCAACCTGCAACGGGAAATGGCCTTGGCCGGTGTGGAAGTTGTCCGCAATACACGGGTGGACCGCGCCCTGGTCGAGCGCGAACGCCCCGACCTGGTCATCGCCGCCACTGGTGCCACCCCCTACTGGCCGGCGTTCGAGCGCACCGGTGAGCTGCAAGTGATCGACGCCTGGCAAGTACTGCGCAATGACGTGAAGCTGGGGCGTTCGGTGCTGGTGATCGACTGGCGTTGCGACTGGATCGGCCCCGGTATTGCCGAACGCCTGGTGCGCGAAGGGCATCAGGTACAGCTTGCGGTCAACGGCACCCATTGCGGCGAGAGCCTGCCGCTGTATGTACGTGACCAGCTGGCCGGCGAGCTGCATCGCCTGGGCATCCCGATCACCCCGTATGCACGCCTGTATGGCAGCGACGACAATACGGTGTACTTGCAGCACACTGCCAGCGGCGAGCCGATGATCTTCGAGGGTATCGACACCCTGGTGTTGTGCCTGGGGCATCAACCGGAGGACAGCCTGGCCAGCGAGCTGGCGGGCCTGGTAGAAGTGCGCCGCGTTGGCGACTGCCTGGCGCCGCGCACCGCTGAAGAAGCAATTCACGACGGCCTGACGGTTGCCTGGTCGCTCTGAGGCTGTACATACTGCGGCTTTTACGATGGACCGACGTGCATGAGCCAACTCCCCCAGCCCCCCGCCAGCGAAACCGGGGGCCCTGCGCCGCAGTTCCTGGGCACCCGCATCCGCGGCCTGCGCAAGCGCCGCGGCATGACCCTGGCGGAGCTGGCCGCGCACAGTGAACTGACCGCGGGCTACATCAGCCAACTGGAGCGCAACCTTTCCTATCCGTCGATCCCGGCGCTGTTCAACATCGCCCGCAGCCTGGGCGTGACCATCCAGTGGTTCTTCGCCAGTGAGGCCACCACCGCACCCGAGGATCAGGGCTATGTGGTGCGGCGCAACAGCCGCCTGAGCGTGCATTACGAGGATGGCATCGTCGATCAGCTGCTCACGCCCCAGCCCAACCGCCAGCTGGAGGTCCTGCACTCACGCTTCCCGCCTGGCACCTACAGCCAGCAAAGCTACAGCCATGAAGGCGAAGAAGCCGGCTACATTCTCAGCGGCAGCTTCGAGCTGTGGGTGGGCGAGCGGCATTTTCAGCTGGGTGAAGGCGACAGTTTCAGCTTTTCCAGCCAGGAACCCCACCGCTACGGCAACCCCGGTGAAGTGGATGCCGTAGTGATCTGGGTAATTACGCCGCCAACATTCTGAGTTGCAGGATCAGGCAGCAGCAAACAGCTCGTTGGCAATCTGCGCCTGGGCAGCATCAATCGCCTGGCTGCGCTGCTCAAGGCCATAGGCCAGGCCATGGGCGCGGACGATTTCCAGGTCGGTGATACCGATGAAGCCGAGGAATACCTTGAGGAAGTCTTCATGCCCGGCGCCAGTCGGCTGGCCAGCGTGCAGGCCACCTGCGGTGGACACCAGCACCACTTTCTTGTTGCCGCACAGGCCTTCCGGGCCCGCTTCGGTGTAGCGGAAGGTCTGGCCGGCGACGGCAATGCGGTCGATCCAGGCCTTGAGCTGGGTCGGCACGGTGAAGTTGTACATCGGCGCACCGATTACCACGGCATCAGCGGCCAGAAACTCTGCGAGGGTTTCAGCGCTCAGCTTGGCCTCAAAGGCCTGGGCTGCATCACGTATGTCTTCGGGGGTGCCTGCCGCGACCAGGGTGGCGGCAGAGAAGTGGGCAATGGCGTCGGCGGCCAGATCGCGGTACACCACGTCCACGCTCGGATCAGCGGCTTTCCAGGCCTCAACCACTTCGCGGCTCAGCTGGCGGGAGGCGGAGTTGTCGCCCAGGATGCTGGAATCGATGTGCAACAGTTTCATAGGAATCTCCTGTGATTGAAGACCGCGGTGTCAAGCGATCACGATGGGGAGAATCCTACCGGGATGAGCAATGGCTGATAAGCAGGCAAAAATGCGTTAGTTTGTCCCACAGGTGGAACAGTGAGACATTCCCATGCAAGACCTTAACGACCTTTTCTACTTTGCCCGCGTGGTCGAAGCCGGGGGCTTCGCCGCCGCCGGGCGCCAGCTGGGCATCCCCAAGTCACGCCTGTCTCGGCGCATTGCCGAGCTGGAAGAGCGCTTGGGCACCCGCCTGCTGCAACGTACTACACGGCAGCTGAAACTCACGGCGGTTGGCGAGCGCTACCTGCACCACTGCCAAGCCATGCTACTGGAAGCCGAAGCCGCTGATGAAGCCGTGGCCAGCATGAGCAGCGAACCGCGCGGGCGTTTGCGGGTGTCTTGCCCGGTGGCGCTGGCCCATGCCTTCCTGCCGGATGTGATCAGCCGCTTTCTTGCGCAGTACCCGCTGGTGCAACTGGACATGGTGCTGCTCAACCGCCGGGTCGACCTGATTTCTGAAGGCATCGATGTGGCGCTGCGGGTGCGTGACCTGGGTGACGAAGACCCAGCCCTGGTTACCCGCCGCTTGCGCCAGGCACAGATGCAACTGGTGGCCGCGCCCGGTTTCGCCGACCACATCCGTGAACCGGCTGAGCTCGCTTCACTACCCGTACTGGGCGCCGCTGAGGCGGACCGGTTGGTGCACTTCCGCTTGTTCGGCCCCCATGGCAAGCAACAGGAAATCGCCCTGGAACCGCGCTTGGCCATTGACGATTTCGTGGTACGTAATGCTGCTGTACGGGCTGGCCTCGGCTTCACTGCCCTGCCCAGCATGTTTTGCGAGGAAGAGCTGGAGCGCGGCGAACTGGTGCGCCTGCTGCCAGACTGGTCACTGCCAGGCGGGTACTTGCAGGCGGTGTACCCGCACCGGCGGGGTGTACTGCCTGCCGTGCGGGTATGGATCGATCACCTGGCGGCATCATTCGAGGCCTGTGGAGAGCGGTATGTCTGAAAGGAAAATGAGCGAAGCCGAAGTGGCAGCGTTTTGCCTGAGCCTGCCGGGTGCGCGGGAGGACTACAAATGGGGCGGAATCCGGGTGTTTTCGGTAGCCGGCAACAAGATGTTCGCGGTGCTCGACCTGGCCGGTGCGGGGTTGTCATTCAAGGTGGCCGATGAGCTGTTTCTCGGCTATTGCGACCGCCCTGGGGTGCGGCCTGCGCCGTATCTGCCGCGGGCAAAATGGATCAGCATGGCGCTGCCCTACCCCATGGGGCGTGATGAGCTGTGTGATGTGTTGCAGCGCTCGCACCAGCTGGTGGTGCGCCGGCTGCCGAAGCGCTTGCAGGTGGGATTGGTGATCTAGGCAGCCTGTACCGGCCTCTTCGCGGGCAAGCCCGCTCCCACAGGTACAATACAGGCTTCAAGGGATGTGATACCCCTGTGGGTTTACTCGCGAAGAGGCCGGTACAGCCACGCATCAACCAAAAGGCAGGTAGCGCCCTGCAAAAAACAGCCAGTCCGCCCAGAACACCTGATGCACCAGCACAATCCCCCAGAACACCAGCTGGTAAGACACCTTGCGGGTCTTGTGCCGAAACACCTGCTGCGCCACCAGCGCCCCGGGCCAGCCGCCCAACAGCTCGCTGGCATGCAGCACTTTCTCGGGCGTGCGCCAGGCCTGGGTACGCGCCTGCTGTTTATCCTGCCAATACAGCAGCAAACTGATCAGGCTCATCGCCGGGTACAGCGCCAGCGGCCACCAGGCCTGGTCGTTCCACGCCATGCGCGCCGCGCCCAATAAAGGCAGCAGGCACAACACCGCCAACAACAGCAGTTTCAGCCGCGCGTTACGCACGCCCTCAACCCGTTGCTCACGCAGCGCCTCAGCCATGGGCGGTCGACCAGTCCACCCAGCCGAACTGCCAGGTCGCCAGAATCAGCAGGCCGAACACAATGCGGTACCAGGCAAACGCCGCGTAGCTGTGATTGGCAATGAACTTGAGCAACGCACGCACGGCAATCATGGCAAAGATGAACGACGTCACGAAACCAATGGCAAATACCGGCAGGTCGCCGGGCTGGAACAGGTCACGGTACTTGTAGCCCGAATACACCGCCGCACCGACCATCGTCGGCATCGCCAGGAAGAACGAGAACTCGGTCGCTGCCTTGCGCGACAGGCCGAACAGCAGGCCACCGATAATGGTCGATCCGGAGCGCGAAGTACCCGGGATCATGGCCAGGCACTGGACAAAACCGATCTTCAGCGCATGGCTCCAGCGCATGTCGTCCACGTGGTCCACCTGCACGCGGTGCTCGCGACGCTCGGCCCAGAGCATGATGATGCCACCCACCACCAGTGCCGCCGCCACGGTAATCGGGTTGAACAGGTACTCGTGAATCAGGTCGGCGAACAGCACGCCCAGCACCACCGCCGGCATGAACGCCAACAGCAGGTTACCGGTAAAACGCCGCGCCTTGGGCTCGCTGGCCAGGCCGAACACCACTTCGAAAATCTTGCTGCGAAACTCCCACACCACTGCCAGGATCGCCGCCAGCTGGATGATGATGTTGAAAGCCATGGCCCGCTCGCCACCAAAACCGATCAGGTCGGCGACGATGATCTGGTGCCCGGTACTGGAGATCGGCAGAAACTCTGTCAGCCCTTCGACCACACCTAAGATGATTGCCTGGAAGGCAGTCCAAAAATCCATCATTCCCCCGGATGGAGCGCTGCTTGCTGCAGGCCCCTTGTTCTTGATTTGCTTGAAATTGCCGCACGCGGCCCGGCTGTTTTACAGCGACTGTTGGGCGCAACGCCAGTAGAAAAGTTCACGCCTGCTAAAGGTTTCATCTTGCGCGGCCGAAATCCTAGCAGAGCGGCTTTGCAATCGCTTGACGCGACCTGTTGCAGACTCTTGCGAAGATAGCACTTAGCCATTAGTCGGGTGGGGGCCTGTCGCAAAGCATGCTTGGATGCACCTCAATAAAAAGAACAATGCGGGAGCGCCTGGATGAACACTCTGAGATCTATGTCGATCAGCCGTCGCCTGTGGCTGATCCTTTGGGTGGCGGTGGCCATGCTGGTGGTGCTAGGCCTGTTGATGCTGCGCCAGATCCACGGTGACCTGTACCAGGCCAAGGCCGAAAAGACCCGTCACGTCGTGCAGACCGCAGCCGGGGTGCTGGCCTATTACCAAGGGCTGGAAGCAGCCGGCACGCTCAGCCGTGATGCCGCCCAGCAACAGGCGCTGCAAGTGGTACGCGCGCTGCGCTACGACCACGACGACTACTTCTGGATCAACGACCTGGGGCCGAAGATGATCATGCATCCGGCCAACCCCAAACTCGACGGCCAGGACCTTTCGGCCATTCGCGACCCCGACGGCTTTGCCGTGTTCAACGAAATGGTCGCCTTGGCCCGCCAGCAGGGCGCCGGGCCGGTCAACTATCGCTGGCCCAAGCCCGGCGCCAGCGAGCCGGTGGCCAAGACTTCCTACATACAGCTGTTCAAGCCCTGGGGCTGGATCATTGGTTCGGGTGTGTATGTCGATGACGTGCAGGCCGAATTCGCCCGCCAGTTGCGCGACGCCTCGCTGGTGGGCGTGGGCATCGCCTTGCTGATGGCGCTGGTGGTCATGCTGATTGCCCGCAGCATCGCCCGCCCGTTGCAGGAGGCCGTGCAGGCAATGAGCAACATCGCCAGCGGCGAAAGCGACCTGACCCGGCGCCTGGACACCCATGGCCGTGACGAAATCACCCACCTGGGCGAGCACTTCAACCGCTTCAACGGCAAGCTGCAGGGGGTGGTCGGGCAGTTGCAAGGCGCGGCCCACTCGTTGGCCCAGTCCGCCGGGCACGTCGGCGACAATGCAGGGGCGGCACAGCAGCACAGTGCCCAGCAGTCGCTACAGATGGACCAGGTGGCCACGGCCGTGAACGAGGTGACTTACGCCGTGCAGGACGTGGCCAAGACTGCCGAACAGGCCGCCGGCGAAATGCGCACCGCGCAGCAACAGGTCGCCCATGGCCAGGAAGCCATCCATGGCAGCCTGGTACAGATCGATCGGCTGTCGCTCACCATCGACCAGGCGGTGCAGGTGATCCGCGACCTGGCGGGGCACAGCACGCGCATCGGCGGTGTACTCGATGTCATTCGCTCCATCGCCGAGCAGACCAACCTGCTGGCACTGAACGCCGCCATCGAAGCGGCACGGGCCGGCGAGCAAGGCCGCGGCTTCGCCGTTGTTGCCGACGAAGTGCGCCTGCTGGCCCAGCGCACGGCGCAGTCGACGGCCGAGATCCATACCATGATCGCACACCTGCAAAGCCAGTCGGACGCCGCGGTCAAGGCCATCGACACCAGCAGCGAAGCCTCGCGTCAAACCGTCCAGCAGGCCCGCGAGGCCGGTGCAAGCCTGGATGCCATCAACCAGGCACTGACCAATCTCACCGCGTTGAATGCGTCCATCGCCAGCGCCACTTTGCAGCAAGCGCATGTGGTCGAGGAGATCAATCGCAACGTGCTGGATACCGCCGGGTTGTCGCAGCAAACCGCGGATGCGGCACGCCAGTCCAGCGATGCAGGGGTGGCGTTGGGGCAATTGAGCGAGGAGCTGGAGCAGCTGTTGCGACAATTCCGGGTATGACCTTTGCCGGAGCAGCCTCTTCGCAGCACCAGGCTGCTCCTACAAAGGTTCGCCTGCAACACATCGACCCGCTACAATCGCGCCCTCCCCCGATAGTCTCCCCAAGGATCGCCGATGTCCGGCCTTGAACTCATCGCCGCCGTCCTCGGCGTCACCGCTGTCTGGCTTACGGTCAAGCAAAACGCCTGGTGCTGGCCGATCGGCCTGGTCATGGTGCTGATCTATGGCTGGCTGTTCTACGAGGTAAAGCTGTACTCGGGCATGCTGCTGCAAGTGGCCTACGCCCTCCTGCAAGTCTACGGCTGGTGGCAATGGAAACGCCCCGGCCACGCTGAGGACGCGCGTCAGGTTTCGCGCCTGCAACACCAGGCGCTGTTCACCGGCCTGGCTATCGGGGTACTGCTGAGCGCAGCCTTGGGTGCGGCCATGGCCAACTGGACCGATGCCGCCCTGCCCTGGCTGGACGCCACCCTGACCGGTTTCAGCCTGGTGGCGCAACTGTGGATGGCCCAGAAACGCCTGCAATGCTGGCCACTATGGGTGGTGGTGGACATCGTCTATGTGGGCCAGTACCTGCATCAGCAGTTGTATTTCACCGCAGGCTTCTTTGCCGTGCTCACACTGATTGCCGTGCGCGGTTGGCTGGAATGGCGCCGTGACCCGGCATTGGTGCAGCCATGAGCGCTCAACACGCCATGAAGGTGCTGGTGCTGTGTGGCCCCGAGTCCAGCGGTAAAAGCTGGCTCAGCGGCGTGATCCAGGCGCATTTCGGCGGCGTGGTAGTGGCCGAATACGTGCGCCACTTCATCGACCAGGAGCGGCGCGACACCTGCTACGCCGATATCCCCACCATCGCCCGGGGCCAACTGGCCTGGGAGGACCGCGCCCGCGAACAAGCCCCACCGTTGTTGATCCTGGACACCCACCTGCTCAGCAACATGCTCTGGAGCCAGGCCTTGTTCGATGACTGCCCGGCCTGGCTGGAACAGGCTTTGCTTGCAAGGCATTACGACCTGCATTTGTTGCTAAGCCCGCAAGGCGTGGACTGGATTGCGGATGGCCAGCGCAACCAGCCCGATATCAAGGACCGGCAACGCTTTTTCGACAACAGCCTTGCCTGGCTGAAACGGCACAATCAGGCGCACCAGATACTTGAGGGCGATTGGCCGCAGCGCCAATTGCTGGCCTTGCAGGCCGTTGCCATGCTGATTGATAGCAATGCGCCATCCTGCCCGACCGAGTGTTAAGCCAGTGACACAGGTTTGGGGGTCAAAGCCCCCGAAAATGCGGGGTTCCCCCCCCGCTCCGGGGGTAGTGTCAAGCCAGTGAAACACCCCTGCAAAATCCCTTCCAGTCAAAGCCAGCGCCAGCTTCGCCCGCACCACTCCCGCCAGCCTGTATCAGCGCTGAAACAGAAAACGCCGCAACTTCTCAACCCCTTACCTTAACCTGTTGATCTGCAAGCGCTTCTCAAAAACGGCACACCTTCTGCTCTGTTGTTCGCATCGCTGAACAAGGCCAGCGCTCAAAGAAGGAGTTGCCGTCGTGAGGAAGAGTGACAAACGCCTCTATCACTGGGTGCTGGTGGGTTGTGTATTGGGCTCACTGAGCCTTGCGGCCCAGGCGGACAACGGGATCATCATCATCAAGCGCGACGTGCAGGTACGCAATGCGACCATACCGCCCTTGATCCCCGACCCGAGTCCTACCACGGTCAACGCCAACCCTTCTGCCTATGTGCTCAAGCAAACCAATGAACTGAGTGATGGCGACTTCGCCAGCATCAGCAGCGGCGCGGGCATCAGCAACATGATCACCCAGCAGACCAACAACCTGGGCGGCAACCTCGGTAACCAGAACCAGTTGCCCAACCTGTCGGGCGGTCGCGGTACGGGCGGCTCCGGTAACGGCATCTCGAACATGGTCAATTCAAGTGTGCAGCGCGGCCTTGCGCCCTTGCAGATCCTGACCGGCGGGGGCAAGTGACATGAAGCACACGCTGCTGATCCTCGCCACCCTGTGCAGTGCTCCGGCCTTCGCCGAGTCGCTGGTTCCCGTCATCAATAACGCCGACATCAACAACTCCGGCAGCCGCTATCAGGGCAACCTCTCGGTCAATCAGGCCGCTGGCGACAAACAGCAACAGGTCAACGCACGCGCCATTGCCGCAGGGCCTGAAGCCAACGCCAGCACGCAGATCCGGCAACGGCTGGACACACCCGCAGACCCCGCCATGGATGCCCGCTCGACCATCCAGGGCAACGCGTTCAGCAACGGCAGCGGGGCGCTGGGCGTGAACCAGAGTGCCGGTGCCAATACCCAGCAAGCCAACGCTCTGAGCATTACCCTCAGTGCGCAACCGCAAAGCATCGACGACAGCGTCCTCATGCAACAGAACGTGGCGCTGCTCAACAACTCCGGAGCAACTGACATCCCGGCCGGCTATCGCCAGGTCACCACAAGTGACCAGGCCTTCACCGGTAGCCGTGGGGTGATCCAGTTGAACCAGAGTGCCGGGGTGGGAAACCGAATGGCCAACACCTTGAGCATCCGGGTCGCGGATTGACCCTTCCAGTTAAGAACAACACTTAACCTAAATAGAGTACGGAGAATCACCATGAAACCCTCGATGGCAATCAAGCCTCTGGTTTTCGCAATTGCTGCGGTCATGGCTGTTGCTGTACAAGCTGACCAAAACGACCGGCGTGGCGGGCACCACAATGGGCACAATAATCACGGCCAGCACACGCCTCCTCCAACCAAAATACCGGTGTATGCAACGGCTGATGCTATTGACACCCAAAGCAGCACCCGTAACGCCATCACCAACCAAGGCACTATCAACGAAGCCGAAATGAGCGACTCGGGCCAAGGCTCCAGCGGGAACGTTGGCGTCAACGTGGCGGCCGGTAACGGCAACCAGCAGGACAACGCTGCTGCCATTGCCAATGCTGGCGCTGATTCGAGCCTGGATAACAGCTTCGTGTTCGGTATGGCCAATGCCACTGCTGACGTTCAGCAAACCAGCAGGAACAACCGGGTCGACAACTGGTCGACCCAGTCGTCGGCTGTGATGAGCGGCTCGGCCAGCGGGGCTGAGGGCAATATCGGCATCAACATTGCCGGTGGCGACCTCAACCAACAGAAAAACACCATGGCTATTGCCAACTCCAATGCACCATTGGGTAATGCTACCGCCACCGCATCCGCCAATCAGGACGGCCCAGGCCTGATCGTGAACAACGCGGCTGACCGCACCTATCGCGTCGACACGATCACCATCACCACCTCGGCCAGCGGCTCGAGCTCGCGTGATGGCACGTTCAACTCGACCGACGACCGCAACTCGTCGTCGAGCTTCAGCGTGGCCGGTTCGCAAAGCGCCAGCTCCAGTGGCTCCAGTGGCTGGAACTCCAGCGGTTCGAGCAGCTCGAACGCCAGTGGTTCCAACAACTCCAGCGCCAGTGGCTCCAACAGCTGGGGCCTGAGCGGCTCAGCCAGCGGCAGCAACAGCTCGTCGAGCAGCGCCAACCTCAACGCTTCGCTGGATGCAGCCGCCAACGCTACGCGTACCCTTACCACCGATGATGGCCGTCGCGAGCGCACTCGCTCCAGCACCTTCGACGGTTCGCTGAGCGCATCGCTGGATGTATCGGTCGACAAGTCGCACGAAAGTGCCTACGACTCGTCGTTCGAGAAAGCCTTCGACTCCAACTACGACAAGTCGCATCAATCGTCGTACGACAAGTCCAAGGACTCTTCATACACCAAGTCTCACGACTCTTCGTACGAGAATGCTTCGGCGTCTGACTTCTCCAAGTCTGGCGAAAAATCGAAGCAATCCTCGAACGACGTGTCGAAGAGCTACAGCGAAAGCAGTGCTTACGACTTGAGCAATACCGTGTCCTTCCAAGTGCTGACCCCGACCGGCTGGGCCAACCCTGTTACCAATACTGCAACCCTTAGCGGTTCGGTCAACGGTGGCAGCGGCAACCTGGGCGTGAACGTGGCAGCCGGTGTGGGCAACCAGCAGAGCAACTCGCTGGCCATCTCCAACACCTCGTTCTAAACGCTGCGCTTGAGGCCCCCTTCGGGGGGCCTTTCTTCAACACCCACCGGAAGGCATCCGATCATGCGCATTATCGCCTTGGCGTTTTTGCTGTGCCTGGCCAGCGTGAGCGAAGCTGCACAAATGCCGCTGTCCGTCCTGCCGGGCGGTGCCGTGGTATTCAAGCCCATCCAGAGCGTGCGTGAACGCAAGTTCGCCGACCTGGTGCAACAGAAAACCGACTTCAGCTGCGGCGCCGCCGCACTGGCAACCATCCTGCGCCAGGCCTACTGGCTGGATGTGGACGAACATCAGATCATCGAAGGCATGCTGGCCCACGCCGACCAGGACCTGGTGCGCACGCAAGGCTTCTCGATGCTCGACATGAAACGCTACGTCGAAAGCCTGGGGATGCGCGCCCGCGGTTACCGGGTAGCGCCCGACACCCTTCACAGCGTACGCATCCCGGTCGTGGTGCTGATGGATGTACGCGGCTACAAGCACTTCGTGGTCATGCAGAAGGTCGACAAAGGCTGGGTGTATGTCGGTGACCCTGTACTGGGCCATCGGCGCTACAAAGTCGACGACTTCCTCAAAGGCTGGAACGGCATCATCTTCGCCGTGATCGGCCAAGGTTACGACAAGAACAACATCCTGCTCGACCCACCCCTGCCGCTGACCGCCAAGGGCCGGGTGGACAACTTCACCCCAGTGAAGGACGCCGAGCTGCTGGATTTCGGCTTCATCAAAAGCGACTTCTTCTAACGACTGTTCTAATGACAAGGAGCATGATGCTCCAGGGAGCATTTCATGAAGACTTCATTGTGGCTGGCCATGGCTTGCCTGGCTGCCAGCCTGCCCAGCCACGCCGAGCCATTGAAACCCATCGAACTGAAGGACCAGGAGTTGGCCAACCTGCGTGGCCGCTACGTGATGCCGGGGCGGATCGTGAGTTTCGGCATCGTCATGTCCAGCACCTGGCAAAATGCCAAAGGGGACGTGATCGGGGCGACATCCACGTTGCAGGTCCAGCAATCGACCATCAAGCCCCAGTTCTATGTCTCGATGATTGATGAAAAAGGCACAGGTGCAGCGTCGAGCAACGCTTCTGCTGCGGGCACCGGGGTGGTGACCGGCGGCAACGGCCTTACCACTACCGAGGGCGTCACCCAGGTAGTGCGTGCTGCCGGTGACAACAACACCGCCTACAACAACGTCGATATCAACGTGACCAAGGCCAACCAGGCCCCCGCCGTGCAACAGCAAGGCCAGGTGCTCGCCGCCGGCCAGACCCTGGTCGGCGAAAACGGCGCCGGCGCGCTCAGCGTGTCTTCGAGCGGCGTAGGTGTGCAGCTGAACATCAATGCCAGCAATAACCAGGGCAGCAGCGTGCAACGCCTGGCCCAGGGCGGCCTGATGCAGAACTCGACATTGCTCGGCAACGGCAACAGGGTCAACAACGTTACCTCGCTGAACGTCGTGATGCGCGAGAACGTACCGACCGCTGCGTCGCTCAATGGCAGCCTTGACCAGCTCAAAGGTCTTCGCACCTTCGGATACTGATCTACGCTCTGTCTCATCAAAAGTAGTTGGAAGGGACGGCAACTCCATGTACCGATCTTTATCGCTCAGAGCTTTTGTGTGTTTGACTACCTTGGCCCCCACCGCACTCTACGCAGCCGCCGACCCGCAGGTCGAAGCACTGAAACAGGAACTGATTGAACTCAAACGCCGTTACGAGGCGCAGCAACAAGCGCTGATGGTGCTTGAGCAACGCGTGCGACAGGTCGAGGAGGCCCCGGCAGCGGCGCCACCCAAACGCCTGGTCAAGTCCCCCGCCGAGGGGGTCAAGGGGGCGCAGACCGTTGCGTCTGGCGCGCCAGGCACTACAGGCAGCTCCTACGGCCAGGCGCTTACGGCCGATTCCGAACCCGCGCAAAGCGTATCCAACCTGTATGACGAGGCCAGCGGGTTCTTTGGCGGCGGCAAGTTCAGCTTCGAAACAGGTGTTACCTATACCCATTACGATACCCGGGCGCTCACGCTCAATGGCTTCCTGGCGCTGGACTCGATCTTCCTCGGCAGCATCAACCTCGACCGCATCAAGGCCGACAACTGGACCCTGGACATGACTGCGCGCTATAACCTGGCGCAGCGCTGGCAGTTCGACATCAACGTTCCCGTGGTGTACCGCGAGTCCACCTACTCCTCCGGCGGTGCAGGCGGCGCCGGCGCCAGCACCTCGGACGCCAGCGTAACCCGTGACCCGGAAATCGGCGACATCAACGTGGGCGTGGCTTACAAGTTCCTCGACGAGGACGAAACCTGGCCGGACGCTGTCGCCACCCTGCGGGTCAAGGCACCGACCGGCAAGGACCCGTATGGCATCAAGCTGCGCGAGGTCGACGGCAACAGCAACCTGTCTGTACCGGACAGCCTGCCAACCGGCAACGGCGTGTGGTCGATCACCCCCGGCATCTCTCTGGTCAAGACCTTCGACCCGGCCGTGCTGTTCGGCAGCCTGTCGTATACCTACAACATGCAGGATTCGTTCAGCGATATCAGCCCGCAGGTCAACAGCAAGGTGCCAGGTGACGTGAAACTCGGCGACTCCTGGCAGATTGGCGGCGGTATCGCCTTTGCCCTGAACGAAAAGATGAGTATGTCGTTCTCGGTGTCGGACCAGTTCGCCCGCAAAAGCAAGATCAAACCTGACGGCGGCGACTGGCAATCCATCTCCAACAGTGACTACAACGCGGCCAACTTCAACGTCGGCCTGACCTTCGCCGCCACCAACAACCTCACCATCGTACCCAACCTGTCCATTGGTCTGACCGATGATGCACCGGACTTTTCCTTCAGCCTGAAATTCCCCTACTACTTCTGATACTTGCCCTCTGCCTGGCCCGCGCAAGCGGGCCAGGCTTTTGGTTACCAGCCTTGTAGCGAACCGCTTTCCCTTCCCCGGCCTGTTATCATCCAGCACATATGCATGACGATTTAATGGCAAAAGGGAAGTTTTTGTGAAGAACCTGTCAGACCACCCACGTACCCGGCTTGCCGCGTTGGCAGCCCTGGTGCTGGTGATCCCACTGGGTACGCGCGCCATGCTGGGTTGGTCCAACCCGCTCGGTTACCTGTCCGACCTCGCCCTCGGCAGCCTGCTGGTCTTGCTGCTGCACCGCCGGCCATGGTGGCTGGCCCTGCCCGTGCTGCTGGCCTGGGCAGCCCTGTGGGTGGCTTCGGCTGAACTTGTGAGCGCGGTGGGCCGGTTGCCCACCAGCGCCGACCTCACGTACCTCGTCGACCCGCAATTCATGGAGAATTCGACTGGCGGTGGCCTGGCCCATGCCTGGCTGCCCTTGACCCTTGGCGTTGGCCTGCTGACCTGGCTGGCCACCGCCTGGCGCAGCCGGGCGCAACGCAGCACACCGCTGCCGCGCAAGGCCTGGGCCATTCCCGTGCTGCTGTTCGCTGCCCATTGGGGCAGCCAGCAACTGGTACCCAGCGACGCTGACCAGTGGCGGCAATACAACCTCAGCCACCAGTTGATGTCGGCCGGGGTTGGCAGCCTGGAGCGCAAGGTCGAAGGCTGGATGGGCCGCACGCAACCGTTCACACCGCTGGCCAGCAGCGGCCTCACCCAGTCCGACTTGCATGGCCAGCGCTTGCTGGCCGGGCCCGGTAGCGCCCGCAACCTGCTGGTCATCACCGTAGAAGGCATCCCCGGGGCCTACCTGCGGCCCAACCGCCAGGCCCTGCACAGCCGCTTTGACGAAGACCTCATGCCCAAGGTCAGCCAGTGGGCCGAGCGCGGCATGAACACCCCCGACTACGTGCTGCACACCCACCAGACCATTCGCGGCCTGTACGCCATGTTGTGTGGTGACTACGACAAGCTGGCCAATGGCACGCCCAAGGGTGTGGAGCTGCTGACCCAGAACGAACGCAACCAGGCCTGCCTGCCGGCGCAGCTGCGCCAGGCCGGCTTTACCACCCACTACCTGCAAGGTGCCGGCCTGCGCTTCATGGCCAAGGACCGCATCATGCCGCATATCGGCTTCGACTCGGTGCATGGCCTGGAGTGGTTCCGCAACAAGAACTACCTGGACTTCCCATGGGGCAAGGATGACCGCGCCTTCTTCGAAGGTGCCCTGGACTACGTCGGCCAGCTGCAAAAGCAGGACAAACCCTGGATGCTGACCCTGCTCACCGTGGGTACCCACCAGCCGTACTCGGCACCGGCCGAGTACCTGGAGCGCTATGACACGCCAAAACAGGCGGCGGTCGCCTACCTGGACGATGCGTTGGGGGCATTCCTCGACAACCTCGAGCGCCAGGGCGTGCTCAAGGACACCCTGGTAGTGGTGACTTCTGACGAGTCCCACGGCATCGACGGCGTGCGCCTGGCGTCGTCCTGGGGCTTCAACCTCACCCTGGCGCCAGAGCAGGCGCAACTGCCGCACATCAAACGCGGTACTTACGGCCATATCGATCTGGCCACCTCGGTGCTCGACTACTTTGCGCTGCCCATCCCGATGGCGCTGGGTGGCCGCTCGCTGTACCGCGACTACGACACTGGCCGCGAGATGATCTCCTACACCAACGGCATGCTGCGCTACCACAACGGCCAGGGCGTGTTCACCGAGTGCGATTTCCAGCAGCGCTGTCGGCGTTATGCCAGTGAGGGTTTCATTGCCGACCAGGCCCGCTACCTGGGCCCCGGCGACAGCCTGCTAGGCCAGCAGATCGGTGCACTGGCCGGGGTGCTCGACCAGTCCCTGCTGCAAACCCCGCTCAACCTGCGTTACCAGTTCGGCGGCCCTTCGCCGATCAAGCTGCGCAAGCGCATTCATGATGACTGGGCCGACAACCTGATCGGCGCCCAGTACCTGGAAATGCCGGAAGGTTCGCATACTCGCGTGCGGGTAAAGGTACGCTCGCTGGACCCCAAACGCGTCGCCTATATCCAGCTCAAGGCCAAGCAGCTGGAGCAGGACGTGCCGCTGGGCCTGCCTGCTGAAGTGAAGGTCACCGCCGATGAGCCACTGGAAATGGAATTCAGCTTCGACAACCCGACCGAGCGCAAAGCGTTCTCCTTCCATTTGCTGGGCTACGGCGGCGGCAAGGTGGAAGTCAGTGACTTCAGCGTGATCACCGCGCTGCCCGGCGAGGAAGAGGCCGCAGATGAACTGAGCGAGGGGCATATCGCCCATTCGGGCTGAGCGGCCTACCACTCATCGCCCGGCCACCGGTGCCTGTCGATTCGCCCTGAACGTGCTCGACTACTGTGTGAATCCCCTAGCGTGGAGACAGCACCATGAGCACAAGCGAAAGCAGGCACCCGGTGGTTTCCCGTAGCCAGTGGCTGGCGGCCCGCCGGCAACTGTGGCTGCACGAAAAAGCCTTCACCCACCACCGCGATGCGCTGTCCGCAGCACGTCGTGCACTGCCTTGGGTCAAGGTCGAGCAGGACTACAGCTTCCACGGGCCGGACGGCGAGCTGAGCCTGGCCGAGCTGTTCGCGGACCGTAGCCAGCTGTTGGTCTACCACTTCATGTTTGCCGAAGGCTGGAGCGAAGGCTGCCCCGGTTGCTCGTTCCTGGCCGACCATTTTGACGGTGCCAACCTGCACCTGGCTCACCACGATGTGTCACTTGTTGCGGTATCGCGGGCGCCGTATGCCGAGTTCCAGGCGTTCCGTCGGCGCATGGGCTGGCAGTTCCCCTGGTACTCGTCACACGGCAGCGGTTTCAACGAAGACTTTGGCGTCAGTCTCGGCAGCGAAGGCCAGCGGCAGTACAACTATGAGCCGTATGATGGCAGTGAAACCGAGCTGCCGGGCTTGAGTGCGTTCTATCGCGACGCGGACGGCAGCGTTTACCACACCTATTCGACCTATGCCCGCGGGCTGGACATTCTGGTCAATACCTACAACTTCCTGGACATTGCGCCATTGGGGCGCAACGAAGGCGGGACCATGGACTGGGTGCGGCACCATGACCGCTATGAACAGCAGCCCGGCAAGCCTCATTGCTGCCATAACTGAATGCCAAACCAGCTTCAATCCGGAAAACTGACCTGAAAACTCACCGCCCGATGATCCGACGGGCCTGCGGCACTGACCTGTCCAGGCTCGGCTGGGGTGCCATCGACGATTGCGTAGTCCAGCATGGTTTGCGGCGCGGTGCTGGGATGGGTTTCGGCGGCTGGCAAAGCCAGCTGGGCGATGTCGGGTGGTGAGATCCAGTTGCCTTGGCCGCTGGGCGTCTGGGCCGAAACGTTGCGTGGATCACGGTTGAAGTCGCCCAACACGATAAAGCGCGAGGGTGTGTGCCAACTTATTTCGCGCAGCATGCGCGGGGCGTTGGGCCCACCTGAGGAAATGGCGTGAAAACAGTATACCGTCATGTTTTCTTGCGATGTCGTATGGCGGCGTAGCTGCAAACCTAGTGCAGGACGATATACCGGAGCATTCTGATCATCTGGCAAGCCATCGGAAATCACCACCGCTTGTACGATATCCAGCCCGCTGGCTTCGGAAACGACCAGTGCCAAATTGACCCGCAAGCGTTGAACGTCCAGATAGAAGATATGGTATTGCTCCGGACGCGACACGGTTCCGGCGTTCCACAAGTAGTGATCGACCCGCAAAGTCGTACCGAACTGGTCTGGAACCCAGGTTTGGGCGGCGAGCAACGAAGAAGACGGCATTACGCCTGCTTCCTGCAGGGCTACCACCGCATTGCTGCGCGCCAGTTGCAGCACGAAACTTCGCCATTTCGTCTCGGCCGTTTCCGAAGAACCTTGCATGTTCCAGGTCGCGACACTCACAGGATGCCTGCCAGTCAGAGGGAGCCTGCCCAGTTCGATCAGCGCGTCCTGACCGTCATCGCGAACAGAGGCGTGGTAATAGTCCCTGATGCCGCCTCGCAGGCAGATGCGGGAGTGCCAAGGGCCGTGCGCCGCACCGACGACGAACTGCAGCATTCTGAGAGCGTCCCCGTGGTCGAGGATCAGAGGGCCACTCGGTGCCCGCAAGCCGTTCATGATCAAGGCGTGGTGCAGGTGATAAAAACATAACAGCACCGGATAACTGTGCCGAGGATGCACTGCATTGATGTGATCGATGAAGCGACGGTCGTTATATAGGCGACGAAAGACTGACTCTAGAATCTGTGCGTATTGCTGCTGAGAAGCCTCGTTCGAGCGGTGCATGTAGTGAGTCGACACGAAATAGACAAGCCAGACCGCAGTGTGCCGCGCGTTATCGGGCGCATGACGCAGCAGCGCCACGATATCCGTCACGATGATTTCGAACTGAATTTCAAAATGGACTGAGTCTGTGGACGGCGGCAGGTGGGCGCGCGTGTAGTCGTAAATGGCTCTATCAACCGACATGGGCTGGGCTCCCGATCAGGATTGAGTATCAGGGTTGACATGCGCACCTGCATAGACCGCGACCAGCGCACCTTGCTGGACGGCCAATGCAGGGCTTCCTTCGCCGCAATCGAGTTTGATGCTGCTCACCAGCGGGCTCACCGCGTTCCCGTCATAGCAGTACTGATCCAGCTTGCTGCCATCGCCAGTGAACAGCAGTTTGAGCAGTCCGTTATGTACGCAAAGGCCGGGAGAATGGGGATATCGCTTGTCTATAAGGCTGATGCTGCTTGTCCAGTTTTCCCCATCGCATTTGAGCATGTAGTTACGTTTATCTGTCTTGTCCTGATAGATCAGATGAATCAGGTTCTGGTACGTTGCGGCAACCGGGCTCATGTAGGTCAAGACGGATTGATTGCCGTTGTTCTTGACGACGGGCATCTGGCTCCAGTTAATAAGATCGGATGTCGTGGCATACATGATATTGGAACTATTTTGCACTTTATAAAACATGTGCAAGATACCATTGAGCGCCGCGAACGCCGGTGTCTGCGACAGCTGTGCTTGTATGTGCGCCATGGTGATAAAGGTTCTGGAGGCTTCGTTGTAACGGCACACAACAGTCATGTTCGTGGCATCTGCGTAGACCATGACCAAGTCATCCTTGAAGGACACCAGACCGGGCAGGCTGACGCTGGTCTTTCCGGCAATCGCTGTGACCGAAGCCCAGGTGGAGGACGGGCGCCTGCTGAGCATCCTGATCTCGTCGCCGTTGAGATAGACGCAGTACAAGACATCGTTGTGCAGAACCATTCTGCAGTCCTGGCTGGAGGTCTCGTCGAGCAGGGTCGACCTGCTCAGGATGCCGTGGAGGTTTTGCGAGTAGTTCAAGTGCATGGCAGTGAGGTTTCCTGAAAGGGAACCGTCATCTGATCGGATCGCAGGCCTGATTTCTGTCGCCCATCAGCGTTTGCGAATGTGGGAAACAGACTGTCCAGTGATGTCCGCTTTCCGCCCTACCAACCTCTGCGTGAACAGTCGGCGAGAAGTTCGCCAATCAGCAGTAGCGTAAGGCGGAAGCGGTTCCCACCAGGGCCTGCGCAATCCTGATATTCCTTCAGCCACGCACACCCAGCATGCCGCGCTCGACAATGAAGTCGATCACCGCCTGCAACCCTTCGCCCTTCTTCAGGTTACTGAAAGTCCAGGGACGCTGCGGGCGCATGCGCTGGGTATCGCGCTCCATCACTTCCAGCGAAGCCCCCACATAAGGCGCCAGGTCGGTTTTGTTGATTACCAGAAAGTCCGACTTGGTAATGCCCGGGCCGCCCTTGCGCGGGATCTTCTCGCCCTCGGCCACGTCGATCACGTAGATGGTCAGGTCGGCCAGCTCCGGGCTGAACGTAGCGCTCAGGTTGTCACCGCCGCTTTCGACGAAGATGACCTCCAGGTTGCCAAACTTGCGTGCCAGCGCCTCAACGGCAGCCAGGTTCATCGAAGCATCTTCACGAATGGCCGTGTGCGGACAGCCACCGGTTTCTACACCGACGATACGCTCCGGCTCAAGTGCGCCAGCCTCGGTGAGGATGCGCTGGTCTTCCTTGGTGTAAATGTCGTTGGTGACCACGGCAATCTGGTAGTGATCGCGCATGGCCTTGCACAGCGCTTCCAGCAGTGCAGTCTTGCCGGAGCCGACCGGGCCGCCGACGCCGACGCGCAGGGGTTGTTGATAGCTTTGCATGAAGGCAGTCCTCAGGAACGGAACAAACGGGTGTATTGGGTTTCGTGACGCGATGAGGCAATGGCCAGCAACGGCAGGCCGCCACCAAGCTGGTCATCGCCCAGTGCCAGTGCCTGATCGAGGGCGGCAGGCAAACCTGCGCCCAGGTCGCGCAGCAAGGTCTGGGCGGCCTGCTGGCCGAACGGCACCAGCTTGACCCCAGCCATGACCGCGCCCTCCAGCCAGGCAAAACCATGGCCCAGGGCCAGCTGGCGCAGCGGGATGGCCCAGTGCGCAGCCAACCAGGCCATGCCGCCCAATTGGGTCAATTCAAGGCTGGCGCGCCAGGCCGGCGACTGGCCCAGTTGCCAGCCGTCGAGCAACCGCGCAAACGCCGCGCCGCGCTGCTGTTCTTCCAGACGTAGCTCGGCGGTTTCGCGGTTGGCCAGCAAGAAGCGGCTCCACTGGGCAAACGCCTCGGCATCCTCGGCCTGACACGCGTGATACAGGCGCGCCAACACCGGCCAGTCGAGGCAAGCCAGGGTGTCGTCGACCTGCTCGCGCTGCCAGGCAGCGAAGCCGTCCACACCCTTCACCCAGCCAGCCTCCACCGCCCACTCCAGGCCTTGCGAGTAAGTGAAACCACCCACCGGCAAGCCGGGGCTGGCCAGCTGCAGCAGGCGCAGTAACGCCAGGTCGCTGCTCATCAACCGGCCAGCACCAGCGCGGCGCCGGCCAGCAGGCCACCGCCAAAGGCCTTTTGCAGGCCGCTGTGACGGCGCAACAGGCAGCCGACCGCAAAACCTGCCGCCAGCAGCAGGCCGCTGACCGTGACAAAGCCGGCGCTGAACTGCCAGAACGCGCTAGGCGTGGCCTCCACGCCGTGGGCCCAGCCATGGAACAGGGCAAACACGGGCATGGCCATGGCCAGCAGCAACTGCCGGCTCGGCAGCAACACGGCCCCGGCAGCCACCAGCACCGACAGGGCGATCAGGGTCTCCATGCCCAGCACGTCACCGAACAGGTGGCCACACACCGCCCCGCCAAACATTGCCGACAAGGTGGCCAGAGGCAGCGTCAGGTTGCGCCGGGTCAAGGCCGCGAGCACCCCGGTACCGAGCAGCATCAACAGGTGGTCCAGGCCGGTCAGCGGGTGCAGCAGGCCGTCATGCAGTGGGTTGCTGTCATGACCCGGGTGGGCGAAAGCGGGTACGGCCAGCATCAGCAGAAACAGGGCAAGCGTCTTTTTCATGGGGTGCTCCAAGGCAGTTCAGGAATGGGCAGGCAGGCGTACGAACGGGTGATCATGGCCATGGCTATGGCCATGCGGCGCACTCTGGTACGCACCCGCTTCGGGTTCAAACGGTGCCTGCTCGGTTTCTACCGTCAGGCCCAGGCCACGCAGCATGTCGTCCAGCACATGGTCATGCTGAAAACGCAGCAGGCCAGGCTCGATCTGCAGGGGTACATGGCGGTTACCCAGGTGATAGGCCGCGCGTGCCAACAGGTGCGGATCGGCGCAACGCACCGTGGAGACTGTTTCGGGCGCTGCCAGCACCCGAATCAGCTGGTTGCCCTCGGCATCGGCAAGCAGTTCTCCCCCGCGCAGCAGGTGGCCGCGCTCAAGCATCAAGCCAGCTTCGCGGCCATCGTCCAGGGTGACGCGCAAGCGGCTCTTGATGCGGCTGTCCACATCCAGGGTGACAGTGCCGGTTTCAGTGAGCGTGCCAGGCTCGGTGATACGGCGGGTCAGGACAATCATTGGTGCTCCTTCAAAACAGGAAGTAACGCTGGGCCAGCGGCAATTCGCTGGCCGGCTCGCAGACCAACAGTTCGCCATCTGCGCGTACCTGGTAGGTCTGCGCATCTACCTCGATCAGCGGTTGCAAGGTGTTGTGGACCATGTCCGGCTTGCGCACGCGGCGGCAGCCGTTGACCACGCCAATCAGGCTGCGCAGGTTCAGGCCTTCGGCCAGGCCACGGTCCATGGCCGCCTGGGGCAGAAAGGTCATGCGTGTGGCATGCCGCGCCGCGCCGAGGGCACCGAACATCGGCCGGTAATGCACCGGCTGCGGCGTGGGGATGGAGCCGTTGATATCGCCCATCGGCGCGGTGACGATCATTCCGCCCTTGATCACCAGCGCCGGTTTGACCGCGAAGAACGCCGGCGACCACAGCACCAGGTCCGCCAGCTTGCCCGCCTCCACCGAGCCGACTTCGTGGCCGATGCCATGCGTCAGCGCCGGGTTGATGGTGTACTTGGCGATGTAGCGCTTGACCCGGAAGTTGTCGCTGTACTGCGTGTCAGGTGGCAAAGGCCCGCGTCGCAGTTTCATCTGGTGGGCGACCTGCCAGGTGCGCAGCACCACTTCACCCACGCGGCCCATGGCCTGTGAGTCGGAGGACGTCATGGCAAAGGCACCCATGTCATGCAGGATGTCCTCTGCCGCGATGGTTTCGCGACGGATGCGCGACTCGGCAAAGGCCACGTCTTCGGCGATGCTCGGGTCCAGATGGTGGCAGACCATGAGCATGTCCAGGTGCTCGTCCACGGTGTTGACCGTGTACGGCAGGGTCGGGTTGGTCGAAGACGGCAGCACGTTGGCCTGCCCCGCCGCGCGGATGATGTCTGGCGCATGACCACCACCGGCGCCTTCGGTGTGGAAGGTATGGATGGTGCGGTCACCGATGGCCGCCAAGGTGTCTTCAATGCACCCGGACTCATTGAGGGTGTCGGTGTGGATAGCCACCTGGATGTCCATTTCCTCGGCCACGCCCAGGCAGCAGTCGATGGCTGCCGGTGTCGAACCCCAATCCTCATGCAGCTTGAGGCCCACCGCACCGGCCGCGATCTGCTCACGCAACGCTTCTGGCCGCGAGGCATTACCCTTGCCCAGCAAACCAATGTTGATCGGCAGGCTGTCGGCGGCCTGCAGCATGCGCGCCAGGTACCAGGGCCCGGGGGTGCAGGTGGTGGCATTGGTGCCGGTGGCCGGCCCGGTGCCACCGCCGATGAAGGTGGTGACACCGCTGTTCAGCGCTTCGTCTACCTGCTGCGGGCAAATGAAGTGGATATGCGAATCGACGCCACCCGCGGTAACGATCTTGCCTTCGGCCGCGATCACTTCGGTGCCCGGGCCCACCGGTACATTGACGCCGGGTTGCACATCGGGGTTGCCGGCCTTGCCGATCACCGCAATACGCCCGTGCTTGATGCCGATGTCGGCCTTGACGATACCCCAGTGGTCGATGATCAAGGCGTTGGTCAGCACCAGGTCCATGGCCTCGGCGGCCAGCATCTGGCCTTGCCCCATGCCGTCGCGGATCACCTTGCCGCCGCCGAACTTCACCTCTTCGCCATAGATCGTGAAGTCTTTCTCCACCTCTACCCACAGCGCCGTGTCGGCCAGCCGCACGCGGTCGCCCACCGTGGGACCAAACATGTCGGCATAGGCCCGGCGAGAAATACGGCTCATACCCTGCCCTCCAGCGCGCCCATCACCTTGCCCTGGAAGCCATACACCTCACGCTTGCCGGCGTAGGCCACCAATTGCACGGTACGTGCCTGGCCCGGCTCGAAACGCACCGCGGTGCCAGCCGGAATATCCAGGCGAAAGCCCAAGGTAGGCGCGCGGTCGAACACCAGCGCGTCGTTGACTTCGTAGAAGTGGTAGTGCGAGCCGACCTGTACCGGCCGGTCGCCGTGGTTGGCCACGCTGACGCTGACCGTTTCACGGCCAGTGTTCAGTTCGATGTCGCCAGCGGCGACCTGGATTTCACCTGGGATCATGTGGGGTTCCTGGGCGGGTTCAGACGATGGGGTCATGCACGGTCACCAGCTTGGTGCCATCCGGGAAGGTCGCTTCGACCTGCACGTCGTGGAGCATTTCGGCAATGCCGGGCATCACCTGCTCGCGGGTCAGCACTTCGCGGCCCAGGCTCATCAGTTCGGCCACGGTGCGACCATCGCGGGCGCCTTCCAGCACAGCGGCACTGATCAGCGCCACGGCTTCCGGGTAATTGAGCTTCAGGCCACGCGCCAGGCGCCGTTCTGCCAGCAAGGCGGCGGTGAACAGCAGCAGTTTGTCTTTCTCTCTCGGGGTCAGCTCCATGGCGCTCTCTCAAGTGGCCCAAATTCGTGGAGGGCACGCAGGCAGGCCGAGGACGGCCGGACGCAGCACGTGCCACAGGTGTTGCAGGGTGCGTTGCAAGTGTTGGTTGTCATGGTCGAGTACACGGATGACCAGCAGCGACCCCAGCAGGGTCGCGCCAGCCGGGTTGGCCAGTTCATCGAGCAATGGGCGAACCTGTTCCAGTACCGCCTGGTCGGCCGGTGCCGCGCAGAACGTAGCGAGCAACGGGTGGCCGCCGAGCTTGTCCAGGCGCCCGCCTTCTATGCGCAGGCGTTCATGCAGGCCGACTTCGTCGGGCAGTTCGATGTGCAAACGGCTGTCCAGCGCGCCCTGCTCGAAACGCTCGTTCATCACCGGGCGCCCCATGCACAGGGTCTCCCAGGCCAACAGGCGCGCCCCGGGTTCCAGGGTAAAACGGCTGTCGAGGCTGGCGCGGGCGCCCGAAAAGAAGATGCTGTCTTGCGGCAGCCATTCCAGGGTGCTGCCAGCGCCCAGCCGAAAGCGCTGGGTCAACCGTGCGGTCGGGCCGATGCTGCGGTAGAACTTGCTGGCACCGGGCATGGTCAGCAGTGCGTGGCTGCCGGGTTCCAGCTGGATATCCAGCTCCAGACGGTCGCCGGCGACAACGCCGCCCGGCGGGTGCAGCACGTAAACGTGGCACGGTGCACCTTCAGGATAGAAAGGCCGCTGCACCAAAAGAGGTCCGAAATGCCGCCACGCACCAAGGCGGGTCACATCGTCACGCCTGACAAAGCGCAACTGCAGGTGGGCGCTCCAGCCTGCATCGTCTTGTTGTAGTTCGATCTGCTCCGCGAGCGACATCCTGCGGCCCCTGAAATCCGTGGCCTATCGGCCGTTTAGAGGGTCCGGCGCAGGGCGCTGCTTGCGCTCACGGCCTGACCACTCGATCAAATTCGCAGGCTGGATATAGCAGGTTGCGGGCCAACTCCGCAGGTGAAGGCAGATGAAACTTTTAGCGCAGCCGCTCTGGCATCGGGCATACCGCCGGCTGGCGCACAAAGCGGGGGCGCGCCCAGGCCCTGTTTCGGTGCCCTGCTGTTTTCATGATTACGGGACTACAAGCACTGCCCGACGAATAATTCGTTAGCCTGCTTTCATTTCCCTGATGTAACAGCCATCATGGAACCACGCCCAACCGCCCACCCGCGAAAGAGCCCATGACCGCGCAACAACCCGCCCCCACCAGCAATACCCTGCACATCACCCTGCAGATTCTGTCGATCGTTTTCTATACCTTCATTGCCTTCCTCTGCATCGGCCTGCCGATTGCGGTGCTGCCAGGCTATGTGCACGACCAGTTGGGCTTCGGCGCGGTGATCGCCGGCGTGACCATTGGCCTGCAATACCTGGCCACCCTGCTTAGCCGCCCGTTCGCCGGGCGCGTCGCAGATACCCTCGGCGGCAAACAGGCCATCCGCTTCGGCCTGCTTGGGATTGCCGGTTGCGGTGTATTGACCTTGCTGTCCGCCTGGTCCCTGACGCTGCCGCTGCTCAGCCTGGCGCTGTTGCTTACTGGCCGGTTGCTGCTGGGCATCGCCCAGGGGCTGATCGGCGTGGCCACCTTGAGTTGGGGCATCAGCCAGGTCGGCCCCGAGCACACCGCCAGGGTGATCTCGTGGAACGGTATCGCCTCCTATGGTGCCATCGCGATTGGCGCCCCATTGGGCGTGCTGGCCGTGGACGGGCTGGACTTCAGCGTGCTCGGGCCGGCGTTGCTGGTACTGGCGGTTGTTGCCCTGCTGGTGTTGCGCAAACGGCCTGACGTGGTAGTGGCGCGCGGCGAGCGCCTGCCATTCTGGTCCGCTTTTGGTCGTGTCGCCCCATGCGGCCTGGGCCTCACCCTGGCCTCGATCGGCTATGGCACCCTGACCACCTTCGTCACCCTGTACTACCTGGAGCGCGGCTGGGCCGGCGCCGCCTGGTGCCTGAGTGCATTTGGTGTGTGCTTCATCATTTCGCGGCTGCTGTTCGTCAACGCGGTCAACCGCTTTGGTGGCTACAACGTTGCAGTCGCCTGCATGGGCACCGAGGTGCTCGGCCTGAGCCTGCTGTGGCTGGCGCCTTCGCCGGCCTGGGCGCTGGTGGGCGCCGGCCTTACGGGTTTCGGGCTTTCGCTGGTTTATCCAGCGCTGGGCGTCGAGGCCATCAAGCAGGTACCCAGCAGCAGCCGTGGCGCGGGGTTGGGCGCCTATGCAGTGTTCTTCGACATGGCCCTCGCCATCGCCGGGCCGGTGATGGGGGCAGTGGCCGTGCACCTGGGCTATGCGTCGATCTTCTGCGTGGCAGCCCTGCTCGCCCTGGCCGGGGTAAGCCTAACGCTGTTGCTGTCGCGTCGCGCCCGCCTCGGCTGATCGCTCGCCCAGTTGCGCCGGGCCCAGTGCCTGGCTGAAAAACGCCGCCGTTTCCCGTTCCAGCGAATGATGGATATGGCGGCGATCCACACCCTCGGCATCTTTGCACAACGCCGGCATGCGCGCGTATTGCTCGGTGTCGCAGTGGGCCATGAACACAAAATGGCCAGCGCCGGCCAACAGGCGGTAATCCGGTGTGACCGGCAGCTTGTGGGCCAGCGCCTCGGCGTTGCGGTCCACGGCCACCAGCTGATCGCTGTCACCGCTGTAGATCAGCGCAGGCACCTGCACACCGGCCAAGGCATGGCGGCCAAACAACAGGCTCAGCGGAGCCATCAGCATCACGGCCCCTACGCGCGGGTCTGCCTGTGGCGCCAGCTCGCTGCGGTCGGCGATCAGAATACCGTGGGTTTTGCAGGCATCGGCGTCGTTTGGGCGCTCCAGGCAATACTGACGCAGGCGGTCCAGGTCGGGGCGCGCACCAGACAGGATCAACGCCGTTTCACCGCCAGCTGAATAGCCGATCACGCCCACCTTGCCATCATTCAGGTAAGGCCCGAGCAATCCGTCGTCACGGGCGGCGCTTATTGCAGCGCTGACCTGAAGCGGCCGACCATAAAGGTTACTCAGGGTGCCCAGGCGACTGTGGTCGCGGGCGTTGTCCCCGGGGTGCACGACCGCCACCACCACGAAGCCCTGGCGCGCCAACGAGGTGGCCAGGTAATGCAGGGCCAGCGGGCTGCCGGTATTGCCATGGGACAGCACCAGCAACGGGAACTCCCCCATGGCAACGGGTGCCTCTTCCGCCACCTCGATGGGGTAGCCGTCTATGCGGCTGCTGCGGGTTTTGCCGGTAGCGGGGTAAAACGCCAGCGCTTGCATTGGCCGGCTATCGACCGGGTCGGTCAATGTCATGTGGTGCATGCCGGCGACCCAAGGCGCAGCCTCGGCATGGGCCAGCAGGCCGCCGAGCAGGGCCAGCGCCAACACGCAGCGTGGAATGGTCATCGGCCGGCGGTTCCTTGCAGGGCGAAGTGATGGCCCAGCATAGAACCGGCGTGGCACACACCGGATGAAAACTGGATGAAACCCTCGTCATGCAGGGTGCGCGTGCGCGCTATGCATTTGCGCATGGTGTCGAACCCGTGGCATAGATGCAGGTCCACGTTAGGCTTTGTACGAAAAGTGCCTGCGCGACGATCATGCTGCGTTGAAAACAGGCTCGGAATGCTCATTTGCAACCAGCAAAGTCGGGCGCGACCCCGGCCGTTCCTCGCCTGTTTTCGCCTTGCCTGATCGCCGCTCGGCGACTTTTCGTACAAACCCTAGTACGTGACTGTATTGCGCCATTGAAGGAGATTCATGCATGAGCAAGCCCGCCTACGTGCCACCCAAGGTCTGGCGCAACGACGCAGCGTCCGGCGGCCAGTTCGCCAGCATCAACCGCCCGGTTGCCGGCCCCACGCACGACAAGGAGCTGCCGCTGGGCAAGCACCCGCTGCAGTTGTATTCCCTGGCCACGCCCAATGGCGTCAAGGTCACGATTGCCCTTGAAGAGCTGCTCGACCTGGGCCATACCGGTGCCGAATACGATGCCTGGCTGATCCGCATTGGCGAGGGCGACCAGTTTTCCAGTGGCTTCGTGCAGGTAAACCCCAACTCGAAGATCCCTGCCCTGCTCGACCGCAGTGTCGAGCCACCGGTGCGGGTGTTCGAATCGGGGTCGATCCTGCTGTACCTGGCAGACAAGTTCGCAGCACTGTTGCCCGCATCACCGGCTGCGCGTACCGAAAGCCTGAACTGGTTGTTCTGGCAAATGGGCGCGGCACCTTACCTGGGCGGTGGCTTTGGGCATTTCTATGTCTATGCGCCGGAAAAGTTCGAATACGCCATCAACCGCTTCACCATGGAAGCCAAGCGCCAGCTGGATGTACTTGAACGCCGCCTGGCTGAAAGCCGCTATTTGGGCGGCGACGAGTACAGCATTGCCGATATCGCCGTGTGGCCGTGGTATGGCCAGTTGGTGCGCGGCAACCTGTATGGCGCAGCGGAGTTCCTGGCGGTGGATGAATACCCCCATGTGCAGCGCTGGGCCGAGGAGATTGCCCTGCGCCCTGCGGTGCAACGCGGTACCCGGGTGAACCGCACCTGGGGGGATGAAGACAGCCAGGTGCCGGAGCGGCACGCTGCGGCGGATCTTGATTAAAGGGTTATGGCAATATGCTGGGCAGCTTTCTTGCTGGGAGGCTGCCACACGCCAACCGGATAATGCTCAAAACTCGACCGTATACCCCACAATCACCCGGTTCTCATCCGCCGCATCGGCAAAGTTCGAACGCATGCTCGCATTACGCCAACGCAGCGATACATTGCGCAGCGGCCCCGACTGCACCACGTAGGTGATATCCGTGGTCCGCTCCCATTCCCGCCCTTCGCCATCACCCGCTGCCAACGCCCGGCCTTTGGTGCTGGCAATGCGCTGCGGGTCCACCTGATCGCCCTTCACATAGCGCACATTGAAGGTAAGCCCCGGGATACCCAAGGCAGCAAAGTTGTAGTCATACCGCAGCATCCAGGCCCGCTCGTTCGCCAGGGCAAACGTGCTGACCTGCTGTTCGCTGAACAGCCAGGTATCGGTGCCCCCCACGTAGGCGTACGCCGTATCACCACGCACTTTCTGATAACCACCGCTGAACGTATGGCCTTGAACGCTATACCCGAAGTTGGTGCTGAGCGCCTGGTTGTCGACTTTGCCCAGCATTGCACGGCCCTGCTCCCGTGCGCTGAACCAGCGCCACTCGGTGAAGACATCCCCCGGGCCAAGGCGGGTCTTGAACTTGAACCCGGCAAAATCACGGCGGAACAGGTCCTGCAGCGTACTGGTGTGTAGGCTGAGGGTGAGGTTGTTCAGGGCTTGATAGTCAGCACCGGCGTAGTACAACCGGTCGCTGGTGACCGTTGCCGAATAGGCCCCTTGCTGCGCCATGGCCGTCAGGTGCTCGTAGTCGGTGGAGTCTCGCAACTTGGTGGCATCGACTTGCAGCAGGGTAAAGGTAAACCGGTCCAGGTCCTTGCTGACCAGCTGCGCGCCGTTGAACCACTGCGGGAACAGCCGGCTGTTGTTGGACGCCAGCAGCGGTAGCTGCGGGCTCAGGCCACCGACTTTCAATTCGCTCTGCGCCAGCCTGGCCTTGAACGTAGCGACGGCCTTGGCGTAGTTATCCACGGCGCTTTTGTCACTGCCACGTGGCAGCAGGCCGGTGCCGCTGCGGTCGGGCGAAGAATCCAGCTTCACCCCCAGCATGCCTGCCACGTCCAGGCCAAAGCCGACCACGCCGCCGGTGTAGCCAGACTGCAAGCGTAGCATCAAGCCCTGGGCCCATTCCCCACGCCGGGATTGCGTGGCGCTGTCACCGTGGAAGTCGCGGTCGAAATAGAAATTGCGCAGTTCCAGGCTGCCACTGCCGTCATCGACAAAGGCGGCCTGGGCGGTTTGCCAGGCGCAGCAAAGCGCCGCGAGCATCAGCGATGCTCGCCGGAATGTATTGATCATGGGGGTGCCTTGTTCTTGTTGTTGTTCGCGAAGGCTCGGCGCCAATCAGTTTTTGGGGTTGCGCACGTAGCGCATGACCACCAGGCAGGCGATCAGGATCAGCGGGGCAATGGACAGCATGCCCATGGAGGTGCTGCCGGTAAGGTCATTGATTTTGCCCACCATCACCGGCGCAACGATGCCGCTCAGCTGCCCGACCGAGTTGATCGCCGCAGTACCGGTAGCAATCGCCAGGCCCGAGAAGGTCGATTGCGGGATGGTCCAGAAGATCGGGATGGCAATGAAGGTGCCTGCGGTGGCCAGCACCAACGCCGCCATCATTGCCACCGACGAGTCGGAAAACAGGCACGCCAGCAGGTAGCCGACAGCCGCTGCAAGCAGGCAATACACCAGGTAGCGCTTGCGTTCGCCGGTACGGTCGGAGCGGCGGGTCAGCAACACCATGCCGATGCAGGCCACTGCGTAAGGCAACGCAGACAGAACGCCGACCCAGAGCATGTCCTGCACACCCGATGACTTGATCAGGTGCGGCATCCAGAAGTTGAGGCCATAGGACGCGGTTTTGACCACGTAGTAGATGAACGCCATGATCGCCACTTCGCGGGTCAGCAGTACCCGCCAGATCGAACCGAGAATGGGCTTTTCGGTGCGTTTGTCCTGGGCCAGGTTTTCCTTCAGCAGGTCTTTCTCTTCACGGTTCAACCATCTGGCTGCGTCGATGTCACGGTCCAGCTTCCACAGCACCAACAGCCCCAGCACCACGCAAGGCAGGCCGGACATCAGGAACAACCAGTGCCAGCCGGCAAGGCCCAGCACACCGTCCATGGTCCCCAGCAGGAAGCCAGCTGCCGGGCCACCCACCGCGCCGGCCAGCGGCACCGCCAGGAACCACAAACCATTCATCTTCGCCAGGTGCTTGCGGGGGAACCAGCAGGCCAGGTAGAACAGGATCGCCGGGCCGAAGCCGGCCTCCATCACGCCGATCAGAAAACGCAGGAAGTACAGGGTGTACTGGGTATAGGCAAACACCAGCGCGGCCGTGGCCAGGCCCCACGACACCATGATCCGGCAGATCCAGGCCGGTGCGCCGTAGCGCTTCAGGCCCAGGCTGCTGGGCACCTCGAACAGCACGTAGCCCACGAAGAACATGCTTGCGGCCAGGCCGTAGGCGGCATCGCTCAGGCCCAGTTCCTGCTGCATCTGGGCTTTGGCAAAACTGATGTTGATGCGGTCGAAGTACGAGAACAGGAAGCAGATGATGGCCAGCGGCATGATGCGCCAGGCCACGCGGCGGTACAGCAGCAGTTCATCGATGTGACTGTCGGTGCGCTCACGCGCCAGTTCGCCTGTCATGGCAACCATGGTGGATCTCCATTGTTGTAATTATTGGAGAGCAGCAGCGCCTCGGTGGGCGCCGCTTGCAGATTTTTCAGCGAATGCGGATCAGTTTTTCCTTGAAGGCCTGGCCTTTGTCGACGTACTCCGCGGCGTTGCGCTGCATGGCGGCGATGGCTTGCGGCGTCAATTCCCGCACCACCTTGGCCGGCGCCCCCAGGATCAGCGAATTGTCTGGGAACACCTTGCCCTCGGTAACGATGGCACCGGCACCGACCAGGCAGTTGTTGCCAATGACCGCGCCATTGAGGATCACCGCCTGGATGCCGATCAACGCACCATCACTGATGGTGCAGCCATGCAGCATTGCCTGGTGGCCGATGGTGACACCCCGCCCCACGGTCAGCGCAAAGCCGGGGTCGGCGTGCAGCACCGCACCTTCCTGCACGTTGCTGTGCTGGCCGATACGGATGGGTTCGTTGTCACCCCGCAGCACGGCCTGCGGCCATACACTGACGCCTTGTTCCAGGGTAACGTCGCCAATTACGCTGGCATCCTCGGCAACGAAGGTTTCCGGGTGCAGGCTGGGCACGAGGGTGTCGTATTGGTAAATCGCCATTTCAACTCTCCTCAAGCCGCATCGTCGGTTTTCAGTACACCGGCTGCGCAGAGTTGGGCGATGTGCTCATCGCTGTAACCCAGCTCGCGCATCACCTGGCGGGTGTGCTCGCCAACCCGCGCAATCGCCCGGCGTGGCTGCAGGCGCTGGCCGTCCAGCGACAGGGGCAGCAACGGCATCGGTGTGTGGCTGCCGTCCTCCAGTTGCAGGTCGGCCATGCCGCCGCTCTGCTGCAGGTGCGGGTCGTCGAACAGTTCTTCCGGGCGGCGGATCGGCGCAAAGGGTATGCCGTTGGCTTCCAGTTGCAACGCCAGCTGCCCGGCGTCCAGGGGGGCGAACACCTCGGCCAGGTGCGCCAGCAGCCGCGGGCGTTGCAACACGCGGTCGTTGTTGCTGGCCAGCGTCGGGTCATCGAGCAAGGCGGTCTGCCCCAGTACCTGGCACAGCGCGTGCCACTGCCCCTCACCGGTTGCGGCAACGAACATCTGCTCGCCACCGGCAAAGGTGAACACGTCATAAATGGCCCAGGCACTGATGCGGTTGGGCATCGGTGCTGCGGCCTGGCCGGTGACCACGTATTGCTGCATGTGCTGGGCGGCCAGTAGCACGCAGTTCTCGTACAGGGCGCTTTGCACCTCGCGGCCAGTGCCGGTGGTATGGCGCTCGTTGAGCGCAGCCAGCACGCCAATGGCACCGAACATGCCACCCATGATGTCGTTTACCGAACTGCCTGCGCGCAGCGGGCGGCCCACCGGCCCTGTCATGTAGGCCAGGCCAGCCATCATCTGCACCACTTCGTCCAGCGCCAGGCGGTTGTCATAGGGCCCACTGAGGAAGCCCTTGTGCGAGGCGTAGATCAACCGTGGGTTGCGTTGACGCAGCGCGGCGTAGTCCAGGCCCAGCTTGTGCATGCGCCCGGGTTTGAAGTTCTCGATGAACACGTCGGCGGTGTCGATCAGTTGCAGCACGGCCTCACGGCCTTCCGGCGTTTCGACATCGACGGCGATGCATTGCTTGTTGCGGTTGAAGGTGCGAAAGAAACCCGCCCCCGCCCCCAGCAGGCGGCGCGTGCCGTCGCCACGCACGGGTTCGATCTTGATCACTTCGGCGCCAAGGTCACCAAGGATCATGCCGCAGGTCGGGCCCATGACCATGTGCGAAATCTCGACGACACGGATGCCGTCCAAGGGAAGTCTGGACATCTTTTCATTCCTCGTTCGGGCGGGTCAGGCGGTAGCGAAATTCAGCGGTAATCCGGCGCGGGCGATGCAGCCGTACAGGGGCTCGCCCGGCAACGCCTCGCTCAGCACATGGCGCGACTCGATCAGCGCAGGCAGGTCGATACCGGTGTGGTAGCCCATGCTTGCCAGCATGAACACCAAGTCTTCGGTGACGGTGTTGCCAGAGGCGCCAGGGGCGAACGGGCAGCCACCCAGGCCCGCCAGCGAGGCATCCAGTTCGCGGATGCCCTGCTGCACCGCGACCAGGCTGTTGGCCAGGGCCAGGCCACGGGTGTCATGAAAGTGCGCGGCCCTCAGGCGGTCACCGGCAATCGCCCGCACGGCCTGCAGCACCGTCGCCACCTGGCCCGGGTTGGCGTAGCCAGTGGTGTCGCCCAGCGAGACAAGGTCGCAACCGGCTTCAATCACCTGGCGCGTCAGTGCACACAGGTCGGCCAGCGGCACCTCGCCCTGGCGCGTGCAGCCAAAGGCCACTGACATGCCGGCAATCACCTGCACCGCTTGCAGACCCATTTCGCTACGCAGCTGGCACATGCGCCCCAGCTCTTCGACCATCTCCATCGGCGTGCGGCGCACGTTGGCCAGGCTGTGCGCCATGCTGACCGACACCGGGGCGACAATACGATGGGCGCCGGACTCCAGTGCATCCCGGGCCCCGCGCAGGTTCGGCGCCAGTACAGTGACGTGCAGGTCCGGGTATGTCAGCGCATGGGCTACCACTTCGCGGGCATCGGCCATTTGCGGCAGCAAGCGCGCCGGCACGAACGAGGCGACTTCCATGTGGCGCACGCCAGCGGCGTAGGCGGCGTCGATCCAGCGGCGCTTGGCCGCCGTCGGCATGATCGTCTGCAGGCTCTGCAAGCCATCGCGCATGCCGACTTCGTTGATTGTTATTGTTGTCATCACGGTCTCTCTGTCTGATGCGTTGCGCCAGACTAAGAGCTGCATGACAAGCAGAAAAGACGTGTTTCACGGGCTGATCCATCGTCAGCCACGATGGATCAGCCTGCCACCTGCCAGGCCGGTGCGCGCAGTAACAGGTGGTCGAGCAGGCGCCGCGCAGACAGCGACAGCGTGTGCCTGTCGCGCATGCAGATGACGAATTCGCCCAGCGCCCAGTCGTCGGTCAGCGGAATCACCCGCAGGTCGAACAGCGCTGCATAGCGGGCCACGGCCTCCTGCGGGAACACCGCCAGGCCCAGGCCGAATTGCACCAGGCGGTACGCCGCGTCAAACGACGACACATACGAGCGAAAACGCAGCTCCCTGCCCGCCTGTTCGGCACTGTTGCGCATGAAGCTGTTCAAGGTGGCGAACGCCGACAGGCCCAGGTGTTCGTAGTCCAGCGTGTCTTCAAAGGCAACCTGGCTGCGCCCGGCCAAGGGATGTTCGGCGCCCACCACCACGGCCAGGTGGTCCTGGCGATAGGGCACGAACTCCAGGTCGCCCACCGCCATGGACTTGCGGCAAATCCCCAGGTCCGCATTGCCCTCCGCCACACCGCGCACCACGTCCGGGCTGAAGCGTTCTTCGATATCGGCCTGGATCAGCGGGTTCTCCAGCATGAACGCCGAGAGTTCTTCAGGCAGGAACTCCATGATCGACGACACGTTCGCCAGTACCCGCACATGGCCGCGTGCACCTTCGGCGTATTCGCTAAGTTCGCTGTCCAGGCGCTCCATGGCGCGGGTCATTTCCCGCGCATGTCGCAGCAGGGCCAGCCCCGCCGGGGTGGGCTCTACGCCGCGTTTGCTGCGTTTGAGCAAGGCGGTACCAAAGCGCGCTTCGATGTCCGAAATGCGTTTGCTGACGGCCGAAGGCGCCATGAACGCGCGCTCGCCGGCGCGGGCGATGGTGCCCTCTTCGCAAACGACGATGAACAAGTTCAACGAAAGGTGGTCGAGGGGCTGCATCACTTGGCTCGGCTTGGGGGTGGAATGGCTTGAGCAATAATGCCTGTTAGTCAGGCATTCAGGGCTGCCAGGCAACCCCAAATGCCTCAATGAACCGCTTTTACAACCGGTAATCAACACTCAGCAACACATTGCGCGGGTCACCAAAGAAGTTGTGGTCGTAGTCGATCGCCCGGTAGTAGCGCCGATCAAACAGGTTATTGAAGTTGACCGCCACGCTCAAATGCTCATCCACGTCGTATCCCAAGCGGGCGTCCCATACCGCATAACCGCCCTGCTCGCGCCCGTAATAACCGTATCCTGCCGCGTGGCTCTGGGCATTCACCCCAGTACCCACCGTGACCTGTCGCCAAGCGGCAGGCAGCCGGTAGTTGGCCCAGGCCCGGAAGATGTGTTTAGGCGTTTCGGTGTTGCCCGTGATGTTGCCGGCTACGGCAGGCTCTTCATCCAGGTACTTGAGCAGATTGAGCGTGTAGGCGGCAGACAGTTGCAGGCCAGTCAGTACCTCGCCGCTGATCTCGGCCTCAAGGCCCTGGCTACGCACGGTGCCCGCCGGCCTGTAGCAGGTGCCACCGCAGCGTGCGGCAATGTTCGAGTCGACACTGGCATCTGGCAGCGGGATGTTGTCCTGCTCCATGCGGTACAGCGCCAGCGTGGTGTTGACACGGCCATCGGCCAGTTCGCCTTTCAGGCCGATTTCGTAGCTATGCCCAGTGCGGGCATCCAGCAGGTTGCCCTGGGCAGTGCGTTGCGTCTGCGGCTTGAAAATTTCGGTGTAGCTGGCGTAGGCATTCCACTGCTCATCCAGCGCATACACCAACCCGGCATAGGGTGTGACCTTGCCATGCTTTTGTGCTGTGCTTCGGGTGACACCCCATGGCCCGTCGGAATCGAAAACGGTGCGGAAGGTGGATACCCGCCCGCCTACAATCAACTGCAAACGGTCGGTCAGCTGGTAGTCGGCAACGCCATACAACCCCTTCTGCGTGGAGGTGTAGCCGTCGAGCCACTGGTTGGCGGCATAGATCGAATCGTCGCTGGGCTCGACTGCGCTCGGGGTGTAGTCAAAGATATTGATTGGCGTGACGTAGTTGTAGCGGGCACCCCAGATGTCATTGCTCTTGAGTCGCGAGTAATTGCCACCAACAGTGAGCCCAAGGCGTCGACCGAACAGTGTTACATCACCACTGGCATTCAGGTCACCGCCCCAGTGTTCAGAGAAATAGTCGAAGGCATAGGCGTCGCCCGCCAGGGTATAACCAGGCCCCATGCGCCCCCGCCGCTGCAGGTACTTGAAGTCGTTGAACTCGCGAATGGTCACCAGGCTGCCCTTGAGGGTCCAGTCACCGGGCAGGCGCTGGGTAAGGTCGAGGTAGTAGGTGTCCTGCGTCTTGTCCCAGTTGTCCCAGCGCGTGCCCAAATAGGTGGAACGGCCTACATGGGGCATGCTG
The DNA here is from genome assembly GCF_042956345.1 of Pseudomonas sp. NPDC008258. Lineage (NCBI taxonomy): Bacteria > Pseudomonadati > Pseudomonadota > Gammaproteobacteria > Pseudomonadales > Pseudomonadaceae > Pseudomonas > Pseudomonas sp. NPDC008258. The sequence continues at coordinate 34,853 of NZ_JBIBGE010000024.1, read as the reverse complement.
CCGTTGCTGTAGTTGGGGATACCCATCATGTACGGCGTGGCATCGACCCGCTCGTGACTGTAGCCCAGTCCCAGCAGCGTAGTGTCTGTAAGGTCGTAGTCCAGGGCGGCATACAGGGTCTGGTTGTCGCTCTGCACATAATCGACGAACGACTGGGTGGTGTCGTAGTCCATCACCAACCGCCCACGCAGGCGCCCTTGCGCATCCAGCGGCGCGCTGGTGTCGACCTGCATGGCGTAGTGATCCCACGAGCCGGCTTTAGCACTGAGGTGCGTTTGCGCCTCGGTCGTCGGACGCTTGCGCACCAGGTTCACTGCACCTGATGGGTCGCCGCCACCTTCCAGAAGGCCTTGCGGGCCACGCAGTATCTCCACACGATCGAGGATCGCGGTTTGCCCGGTAAAACTGGAACCTCGGGCATAAAGCTGGCGCTCCAGTGGCACACCGTCGTACTGGAAGCTGTTGATGAAAAATCCTCGGGAATAGAACTGGCTGCCGGTAAAAGAAGGCACCACGGTAATGCCCGGCGAGTTGGCCAGAGCATCGGCCACGCTGGTGATGTTCTGCTCGTCCATGCGCTGGCGGGTAAGCACACTGACCGCTTGCGGGATGTCCTTGATACGCTTGACACCTTTGCCAATGGTGGCAACAGGCGTGGTGTACGAGCCACTGCCTTCGGTAGCCGGCTCATTCAGGCTGGCACCAATGGTAGTAGCGCCCAGTTCAAGCGTGCCCGGCGCCGCCGCAGGCTGTACCAGGTAGCGGCCATTGCCCATGGCCGCAGCGTTCAGCCCACTGCCGGCCAGCAACACCTGCAAGGCCTGCTCGGCAGAATAGCGGCCTTGCAACGCCTGGCTGCGCTTGCCGCTGAGCAGATGCGGCTCGGCACTCAGGTAAAGCCCGGACTGCGCGGCAAATTCGGTCAGGCGCATGTCCAGTGGGCCGGCGGTCAGGTTGAAGGCTTGCGCTTGGTCGGTCTGGCTGGCCTGGGCAACACGGGTAAACGTGACAACGAACGGCGTGCTGAGCGCCAGGGCAAGGGCGAGGGGTTGAATACGGTGAACAGGCAGCATCGAGAAGTCCTTGAAGGATCACTGGGCAGTGGGGTCCGGGAGTAATCGGATGACGCTGAAAATCCGGAAGCTGCCTGGAAAACTTTTTCAGGGCTCAGTCGACAGGCTCCACGCTCACCCACCACGGCAGACGCCGCTCGATGCGTACCGGGAGCGTGTGCGCCAGCATTTCCAGGGCTTGGTCGGTGTCGTGCAGCGGGTAGGACCCCATGATGCGCAAATCAGCCACCTCGGGTGCGACGCCCATGTAGCCGGGGCGGTAACGTGCCAGCTCGGCCACCAGGCTGCGCAGGTCGGTATCACGCGCCAGCAGTACACCTTCCCGCCAGCTTTCGCGCATCGACGCGGCCTCGTGCTGCTCGGTAAAGCGCTGGCTGTCGAAGCTGACCGCCCGGCCCGCCGGAACGCGCTGCTGTAAGCCGGATTCGGCGCAGCGTGCCAGAACTTCGCCGGCAAATACCGACAGCTGCGTGCGGCCGTCATCCTGCAGCACACTGAAGCGCGTGCCCAAGGGCTGCAGGCTGCCTTGGCGGGTATACACCTGCAACGGCCGCGCATCGGCAGCGGTAACGATCAGCACTTCGCCACGGTACAGGTAAAGCGCGCGGTGCCGGGCATCGAAACGCACATCGACGGCGCTTCCACTGTTCAGCCACAGGCGCGTCCCATCGGAAAGCAGGCGCTCCTCGACCTGGCCGATGGCAGTGTGCAGGTCGGCCTGCCAGGCCAGCCAGGATTGGCGCAGGCCACCCTGCCAGCCTAACCATCCAAGTACACCGATACCGCTTACGGTCAATGCGCCGCGCAGCATGGCCCGCCGCGATTGACCACCATGGCGTATCTGCTTCAGTACGGTACTGGCGCTTTCAGCTTCTGGCTGCAACGGTGCAAAGCGCTCGCTGACCTGCTCGACGAAAGCCCAGGCCTGACGATGTGCCTCATCCGTCACCAGCCACTGTTCCAAAGCCATTCGCAGCGCCAGGTCGCCTGGGTGCCCGGCCAGATCCGCATACCAGTCGGCGGCCTGCTGCAACACGCGGTGGTCCAAGGCTTGGGGGCTCACAGCACCTTCAACCCGGCCAGTTCAGCCTCAAGTACTGCACAGTGGAGCATGGCCTTCGCCATGTAACTGGTCACGGTCCGCTCGCTTACCCCCAATTGTTCGGCGATGGCGCGGTAACCCAGGCCATGCACCTGGGCCAGGACGAACGCCTCGGCCACGGCCGCGGGCAGTTGTTCGAGCATGGCCTGCACCTGTAACAGGGTTTCCAGCATCAAAGCCCGGTGCTCCTCACTGGGCTGGAAGGCTTTGGGGCGCTCAGCCATTACTTCCAGCCACGCCTGCTCCACCCGACGGCGGCGCCAGAAGTCTACGCACATGTTTCGTGACATCGCACCCAGAAAGGCCTTGGCGTCAGCGTCACTGGCAAAGGTGCGGGGTTTGCTGAGCAAGCGCAGGAAAACGTCATGCGCCAGCTCAGCGGCATCGTGGGCATTGCCTAGCTTGTGACGGAACAGGTTGCGGACCCAGCCGTGGTGCAGGTGGTAGAGGCTGCCGACGTCTGAAGGTGGGGGTGATGGGGGCATCGGGGCACGGCACTCCATTGCGGACAAGCATGACGCATGCATCAAATAAGAATTGTTATCAATATTAGGAGTATCTGATGCCTGGCACAACTGTTGGGTCGCGAGGGCCTGCCCCAATCCCCAACTCTGGGGGAACGGTGCCCACCCACAACAACGTGTAAAACGCCGTGACTGAAAGCTGGATCCCACGTGCCACAAGGCCTGCAACGCAATTTTCAAGTTATGGCACAGCTCTTGCCGATCTCCTGCCAGACGCCCCAAGTCCATGGGCCCGTTTGCAGGAGGAATAGACTCATGCACCGACCGATACCCCACCCGCTGGCTGTGGCGATTTTCGCCGGCATGCTCCAGCTCCCGGCGCAGGCTGCCCTGAACGCTGTCGATCCAGGCGCCTACGTCCCCGCCAACGGCGGCTTCCCAGCCTGGTACCAGGACAGTCACGGTCGTACCCTCGACCTGTGCCTGACCAAGGCGGTCAGCTCCAGGGTTGCCGGCGCACCCGGCGCACCGTCGTACATGTGCACGCTGCTGCCCACACCCGGTGTGTTCGACGATACCCAACCCATCGTCTTCCCCACCAACTTCCCTGACGAAGCGTTCTGGTTCACCGCCGACGCCGCCATCGTCGACGCCGCACGTGGCATCGACCTCAGCTACGGTACCGCGATCGAGGCGGCTTTCGCCGCCGAAGAACCGGTCGAGGGTGACCAGGTCAGCTTCGCCCGGGTGCGTATCCGGGTCGATGTACCCACCGCCGGCACCTACGTGGTCACCCACCCCTACGGCGTCGAAGTGTTCGATGTGCCTGCCGCCGGGCGCCGGGCGATCAACATGACCCGCGACATCGGCATTGCCGGCGCAGGCGACTTCACCGGCGCGCTCAAGGGCGATGTCGGGCCGTTCCTGCGCAGTGTCAACGGCCCATACACCGAAGGTAACGAGCGCTTCATCGGTGACCCGAACCTGGAAGAACGGGTAACCGGCAGCCCGTTCAACACCAACTTCGTACGTATCGAAGGCCCCGGGGGCATCGACCTGCGTACTGAACTGTTCGCGATTTCCGGCAAGCTCTCGACCGTCGCCCTGCCTACCCCGCTGATGCCTCAGCGCAGTACGTATTCGCGGCACACCGAGAACGGCAACCTGCGCGCGCAGCAGGACATCTTCGTGATGGCCCCACCACCACCGGCCACCGTCACCCTGACCAGCCAGGCGCCCAGCCTGAACCTCACCGAGGCCAACGGCACCGGCGCCTGGTATGCCCAGTCGGCCCTCAACCCGGCAGCTGGCACAATCCTGACGCTGAGCGCCGACAACAGCGTGGCGATCCCGACCAGCAGCCTGACCACGCGCAACGTGCCACTGACCGATCTGGTCACCATCACCCAGGCGCAATACCGCCTCTCCACGGGCGAGCTGACCCTGGTGGCAAGCACCAGCGACGAAACCACCCCGCCAGTGCTCACCGCACATACCGGCAACGGCACGTTGATCGGCAACCTGGGCGGTACCGGCGCCGTGAAAACGTTGAGCATGACCCTCTCGCCGATCCCGCCGGCCAAGGTGCAGGTCACCAGTGCCAATGGTGGTAGCGACACCGAAGACGTGGTGCTGGTGCCATGAACAGACAAAGGCTCAGCCTTCAAGGAGGCCGCATGAACACTTGGTCGCGCCGTGCGCTGTTCGCCGCCGGTTTTTCCCTCACCGTTACCAGCGCTGCCTTTGCCGCGCTGTCTGAAGTCGACCCGGGGCCCTATACCTTTGCCACGGGCGGCTACCCCATGTGGTACAAGGACAGCCTCAACCAGTCCCTGGAACTGTGCCAGTCACGTGCCACCAGCACCCGGGTACCGGGTACCCCGGCTGCCCCGTCGTACATGTGCACCCTGCTGCCAGAGCCCGGCATCTACGATGACGCGCTGCCGCTGGTGTTCCCCGACAACTGGCCGCCAGAAATGTTCTGGTTCCTGGCCGAAGCCACCATCCCTGCCGTAGGCAACAGTGGCTATGAACTGGACGCCTACGTTGCAGGGCTGGAAGCGGCCTTTGCGGCCGAAAACCCGGTAGACGGCGACCAGCAGAGCTTCGCCCGTATCCGCATCCGCGTTTCGGTGCCGCGCGCCGGTACCTACACCATCACCCACCCCTACGGTGTAGAGACGGTCAACGTCGCCACGCCAGGGCGGCGGGCGATCAACATCACCCGCGACATCGGCATCGGCGCACCGGGCAACTTCACGGGGGCGCTCAACGGTGCACTCGGGCCATGGCTGCGCGGGGTGGGCGGGCCTTACACCGAGGTCAACCCGGACACCGGCTCCACCGAAACCTTCATTGGTGACCCGAACCGCCCGGAAGCCGTGGTCGGCAGCCCGTTCAACACCAACTTCATCCGCATCGACGGCCCGCCCGGGCGCATCGAGACCGCGTTGTTCACGGTATCGGGGAAGGTGCTGGACCAGCGTGCGCAAACCCCGGTCACCCTGGAGCGCGCCACCTATTCACGCAACGGCAGCGGCACCCGCGTGGAAGTGTTCGCCAAGGCGCCGAAAGAGGCCAGCTTGTGCATGCGCAATGGTCTGGCCCTGATCGGCACACCGCCCTCGCCTTGCCAGTTCAACCTCACGGCAGACAACAACGGCCTGTTCTTCAGCCAGCAGCTCAGCCAGGCCGTTCCGCCAGCAGTGGTGGTGGTCACGGCCAGCAACAGTGCCGGCGGTACCCAACCGACTGCACTGTCCAGCAAGCTGACCGACGTGGTGAAAGTCAGCACCGCACGCTATGACTGGGCCAACAAACGCCTGCTGATCGAGGCCAGGTCCAGTGACGAGGTCGTCGTGCCGGACATGCTCGCCCAGGGTTACGGCCGCATGTCCAAATCCGGCACCCTGCAAAGCATCACGGTCAACGACGTGCCGCAACCGCCAGCCACCGTTACGGTCAAGTCTGCCCACGGCGGCAGCGACGTGGAACCGGTGCTGGTGGTTGGCAATGCCCCGGCCGAAGCGGCCAACCAGCCACCACTGGCACAGGCCGACGTCGGCAGCACCAGTGTCGGTGTGCCGATTACCCTCAACCTGCTGCAAAACGACAGCGACCCCGACGGCAATGTGCCGCTCAGCATCAGTGACCTCACCCAGCCCGGCACTGGCCTGGGTGGCGTGGTGCTCAACGGGACCACCTCGGTGACCTACACCCCGCCAGCCGGGGCCACGCAACCGCTGGTGGCCACCTTCAGCTACCGGGCGGTGGACGCCAAGGGCCTGAAGTCGACACCGGCCACGGTCACCGTCAACGTCGCGCCTAACCAGGCGCCAACCGCCAACCCGGAAACCGTCGCCACCCTGGGCGTGCCATTGACCATCAACGTGCTGGCCAACGACACCGACCCGGAAGGCAACCTGCCGCTGGCCGTTGCCGCCGTCACTCAACCCGCTGCTGGCCGCGGCACAGTCAGTACCGATGGCACCACCGTGACCTACACGCCACCGGCCACGGTGACCGCCGCCTTCACCACCACCTTCACCTACCAGGCGCGTGACTCGCTGGGGGCGCTGTCCACCCCAGGTACGGTAACCGTCAACGTGTCGCCTCGGCCTGCCGCCGAAACCTTCGCAATCACGGCAGCCACCGTCACGGCGCGCTCCAACAACCGATACAACTGGGACTTCAGCGGCACCTCATCGGTAACCACGGGCAACGTTGTCACCGTCCGGGTCACCACCACCACCGGGGTGCAAACACTGGGTACCGCCACGGTTCCGGTGAATGGCCGCTGGCGCCTGTCGGTGAGCAACAGCACCACGGTTATCCCGACTGCCGCGCCGACGGCCACCATCACCACCAGCCCGGGTACCACCCGCACCGTCAACGTGGTTGTGCAGTAAAGGCGGGGTAACGCCATGAAATGCCTGTATCCACTGCTGCTCAGCCTGGCCCTGGCGGGCCAGGCCAGTTGGGCCGACGACCTGATGGACAATGCCGACCTTGCGCCCGGCAACGACCTCGGTGACCCGGTGATCATCCGCCTGTTACCGGTCGGCGCCGGCCAGGCTGCGGTGATCGAGCAGCAAGGGTCGGGCAACCGCGCCGCCCTCGACCAGAATGGCCAGGCCCTGCTGGGCCGCATCATCCAGGCCGGTGGCGCGCAGGAAGCGTACATCCTGCAAGAAGGTAGTGACCTGATGGCCAGCATCAGCCAACAGGGAAATGGCAACAGCGCGTCGATCCGCCAAAGCGGCAGCAGCAACCGTGCAGCCATCGAGCAGATCGGCAACGACAACAGCGCCAGCATCGTGCAGTCCGGTTCGGGCCTCAACAGCTCCGTGTCCCAGACCGGCAATGGCCAGCATGTTCAGATCACCCAATACCGATAGACCTGGAGGCACCACCATGTACAAGCTCGCTCCCCTCAGTGCCGCTATCGTCCTGGCCCTTGCAGGCCAGGCCATGGCTGCTGACAGCACCTCGTCCCAGACCCAGGACGGTAAAGAGAACATCGCCGAGGTCACCCAGACCCAGGCGTCCTTCGCTTCTGCTACCCAGAACCAGACCGGCAAAGGCCACAACCACCTGGCCGTGCAAACCGAGAGCACCAGCGATATCAAGCAAAGCGCCACAGGGCAGTACAACGCCGGCTACGCCGAGCAGCTGTTCGAGAATGGCAGCCAGATCACCCAGCACGCCAGTGGTAGCCTCAACGACGCCTTCGCCAGCCAGTCGGTGGGCCAGGGCAACGAAGCCTTGCAAACCCAGCAAGGCAGCGCCAACGCATCAACGGTGTGGCAGGACACCCAGGAAGGCAGCAAGGCTACCACCTGGCAATCCGGCCAGCGCAACGAGGCCTTCATCGAGCAGACCTTCGGCGGCAGCAACAACCGCAGCACGGTCAACCAGGCCGGCCAGGACAACTACGCCGCCGCCGAGCACCTGAACCACCTCGATGGTGATATCCAGGTCTACCAGGATGGCCAAGGCAACTGGGCCTATGGCGACCAGCGAGACGGCACCGGCGGCACCATCGGCATCGGCCAGTATGGCAGCGGCAACTCGGTGGAAGTGTGGCAGGACACCCAGGTCGGCAGCCAGGCCTCGGTGACCCAGACAGGTCAGCTGAACGAGGGCTACATCGACCAGAGCTTCGGTGCCGACAACAAGGTCAGCCTGTCGCAACAGGGCCGCGCCAACGCCAGCTGGTCCGACCAGTTCGAGACCAACAACGCCACCACCACCATTACCCAGAACGGCAACAACAACCTGCATTACACCTACCAGAATGGTGAAAACCTCAACCTCACCATCAACACCAAGGGCAATGGCAACACCATCACCGCCAGCAACTGGAAAGGCGCCAAGCTGGGTGGCCAGTTCGGCACCAACCAGAACGCCACCATCAACCAGACCGGTAACGGCAACGGCGTCAACCTGACCCAGAACGGTGACAACCAGCGGGCCACGCTGACCCAGAAGGGCAACGGCAACCAGATGCAGACCAAGCAGGCCGACAGCAACAACGAGCTGTATTTCGAGCAGAACGGTACCGACAACATCCTGATCGCCGACCAGCGCGGTACCGACAACTATGCCTACGGCAACAGCCAAGGCACCGGCAACTCCATCACGCTGGACCAGTCCGGCTACGGCAACCAGAGCTACACCAACCAGCTGTACGGTAGCGGCAACGAAGCCACCATCAAACAGACTGACAGTATCAACGTCGCCTACGTAACCCAGGGAGGCCAGGGTAACAAGGCGTTCGTCGACCAGAGCGGTATCGCCCAAACCGCCACCATCACACAGATGGGCAGCGCAAACATGGCCACTGTGACCCAGAAGTAAACCCTTCCCCCTTGAACCGCGGTGCTCCTCTCCCTGGTGCCGCGGTTCCTTTTTTTCCTGCACCATTTCCGTTTGTTTTTCCGGCCCATTCGCGGGCAAGCCCGCTCCCACAGGCATACCGCAGGACTGACATCTGCGCGGTCCCTGTGGGAGCGGGTTCACCCGCGAATAGGCCAGACCTGCCAAGCGCATTACAATGCTCAGCACCCAACCCGACTTCCACCCCCATGATCCAGTCCGACCTCGACCTGTTCGGCCCCCAGCCGCAACGCCTGGCCAGCCACACCGTGCTGCTGCCCGGGTTCGCCCTGGGCGAAATCGAACCCCTGCTCGACGCCCTGCGCCCGGTGCTGCGTGCCGCGCCGTTCCGGCACATGCACACGCCGGGTGGCCTGCGCATGGCAGTTGCCCTGACCAACTGCGGCGCACTGGGTTGGGTCAGCGATGAGCGCGGTTACCGCTACAGCCCCCACGACCCGCTCAGCGCAAAGCCCTGGCCGGCCCTACCCCCGGTCTTGCTCGCCTTGGCCGCCCGCGCCGCCGCCATGGCCGGGTTCGAAGACTTCGTACCGGACGCCTGCCTGGCCAACCACTATCTGCCCGGCACCCGCCTGAGCCTGCACCAGGACCGTGACGAGCAGGATTTCGGCCAGCCGATCGTGTCGGTGTCGCTGGGGTTGCCGGCAGTGTTCCTGCTTGGGGGGTTGCAACGAAGCGACAAGACCCAGCGCATACCATTGAGCCATGGCGACGTGCTGGTCTGGGGCGGTGAAGACCGCCTGCGCTTTCATGGTGTATTGCCGATCAAGCCCGGCGTGCATGCGCGCATGGGCGAGCGGCGCATCAACCTCACCTTGCGCAAGGCAGGTGGCTGAGCCAGTCGAACGGTTGGAAAACAAGATGAACGTGCATGAAACACGTTGAACATCTTGGTCAGGCAAGCTTCAAATGATAAGCCGCTTCCATCACCCGGAGCCTGCCATGCCCTGCACCTCTCGCCCTATGCGTCCCTTCGCAGGAGCCGCGCGCCCATGAAAATGCCCGGCCGCGCCCCTAATGCTTCGCTGCAGCTGGATTACGTGCGTGACACCCTGTTCGGCCCTGTCGCACAAAGCGTGGAGTGCCAATGCCAACTCGCCGACCTCAGCCTGCAAGGCCGCCCGGCGCTGCGCCTGCACATCTGCCCGCCGCTCCCGGACAAGGTTGACCGGGCGCACAGCGTGGCGTTCGTCTGGGATGGGCGCAACTACCATGGTGTGGTGCGGGACCACGTCAAATGCGGGGATGGGGGCTTGAACCTGGTGCTGGAACTTCAATAGCAGGATGGGGCGGCTTACGCAAAGTACGCACGCCCGGCCAGGCGCTGCTGGCCGGGGTACGTTGGCGCATTCAGGCGCTGGCCCTGAGTGCCCCCGGGTGGCTGTCACGCAGCGCGTGCAGTTGACCGACCAGGTGGACCAGGTCACGGCAGCTGTTAAGGCTTTGCAGCGGGACCCCGCTCAGGGTCACGCCCTCGTCGAGACGCTGACCCTGACCCAGGCGGATGGTCAGGTTGGTGCCATCCAGGCAGCTGACTTCACAGCGATCAGGCAAGCAGGCTTGCTCGATCATCTGCCGCATCTCTAGCATCGAAACTCCTATCAACGACATGGTACGACCCTCTCTGTGCGATGGCCTGTTGTGTGTGATTACGCCTTTGTCGGGCGGGGCGCCAATTGATATTGCGCATGCCCGGGCAGGCGTCCATGCGCCGGGGCAATGATCATGCGGGGAATCCCTTAGCACCTTAGTGGAAGATTGCCAGCAGCGGCCGTGTGTTCGAACGCAATCGCACACTTAACGACGAGTGGTCTTGCTCGTGCTCAGCGATGCCCACAGGTGCTGGGCTGCGTAGGCGCGCCACGGTCGCCAGGCCAAGGCGCGTTCACCCAGTTGCGCGCCCTCGCCCTCCAGCAAGCGCAACGCCTTGACCAACGCCACGTCACCCAATGGCAGGGCATCTGCCGCGCCGGCCTGGCGCAAGGCCAGGTACTGGGCGCTCCAGGGCCCGATGCCTTTGAGTTGGCACAGGTTGCGCAGCAGGTCGTCCAGTAACTGACCGGTGCGCAGCAGCCCCGGGTTGGCAAGCAGTGCATTGGCCAAGGTGCCCAAGGTAGCGGCGCGAGCCCTTGGCATGCCCATGCTCTCGAACTGCGCTACCGCCAACGCCGGCAACCCCGGAAACAGATGGCTCAGGCCCGGCGAGCAAATGCGTAGCGGCGCGCCGTAACGCTGCACCAGGCGACCGGCCAGGGTCATGGCGCCGGCCACGCTGATTTGCTGGCCCAGCACGGTACGCATGGCTTGCTCACAGGCGTCCCAGCCTTGTGGCACGCGCAGGCCTGGACGTTCATGGAGCAAGCGGGCCATCAAGGGGTCGCGGGATAACTCGGCCTCGATGCGCGCGGGCTCGGCGTCGAGGTCGAAGAAGCGCCGCAACCTCGCAATCAGGCCAGGCAGCGCAGTTGACGGAACGCATTCAAGGCGCACGCGCAGCAGGTTGCGCGATGGCGTGGCGTGCAACACGGCGTGCTGGCCGGCGATTATCAGGGTGCGACGATACGTATCGCCTTCGTATGCTTCGATACCGGGGATGCATCGTGCGGCGAGAAAGGCCAAGGTAGAAGGCCAGTGATAAGGCACGCGGTAGCGCAACCACAGGGTGTGGTGCCCGGGGGTGGGCAATGACCTGCGCACGGCGTGTAGTCGGGAGAGCTTGGGCATGGGTGCATCATGCCAGCAAATGCTTCGCCTGTGCTGCCCCTATCGCCAGCACAGGACAACCGATCAAGCAGGATCAGTGCGCCGCACCTTCCCGCTCATCTTGCATCTGCCCAAACCGCCCGGCATGGAAGTCGTCGAACGACTCGGCAATCTCTGCCTGGCTGTTCATCACGAACGGGCCATACCCGACAATCGGCTCGTCGATAGGCTCGCCACTGAGCAGCAGCACACTGGCACCTTCCAGTGCTTCAATGGCCATGTCCTCGCCACCCCGGTCAAGCAGCACCAGGCTGGATGGCCCGGCGTCGCGCTCGCCGTTGATCCGCACGTTACCGCGCAACACCACCAGCGCTGCGTTGCGCCCGTCGGCCACTGGCAGTTGCAGGGCCGCACCGGCATTCAGCCGCAGGTCCCACACATCCATGGCGGTAAACGTGCGCGCCGGGCCGGCGTGCCCACGGTAGCTACCGGCAATCACCCGCAAGCTGCCGCCCTCGCCATCCAGCGCAATCACCGGAATGTCCTGCGCCAGCAATGTCTGGTAACCGGCTGCTGCACGTTTGTCACGCGCCGGCAGGTTGACCCACAGCTGCACCATTTCCAGCGCACCGCCACTGCGGGCAAAGCCCGGGGAGTGGAACTCTTCATGGATGATGCCATTGGCCGCGGTCATCCACTGCACATCGCCAGGGCCGATCAAGCCGCCAGCGCCTGTGGAGTCACGGTGCTCCAGTTCGCCCTGGTACACGATGGTCACGGTCTCGAAGCCACGGTGCGGGTGCTGACCAACACCACGCCGGGCAGTGGTCGGGGTGAAGTCATGGGGGCCGGCGTAGTCCAGCAACAGGAACGGGCTGATCTGGCTGGCCAGGTTGTCGTAGGTGAACAGGCTGCGCACCGGGAAGCCGTCACCTACCCAATGGGCATGTGGGCTGCGGTGGATACCCAGAATCTTTTTCATGAGAAGGCTCCTCTCTTGGCTGAGATAACCTTATCAATGTTGCCAATCAGGCGGTAGCTAGCCGATATGGCATGCATCGTTCCACAGATGGAACAGTCAGCCCTGCAAGAAACCGATCACCTGTTCCGCAGCCATGGCCGGGTCCTCCTGCATGAAACAATGCCCACCCGCGACCTGTTGCGCGCTTACATGCGGGTTGAGCGCCGTCAGCCGGTGCACCGAATGTGGCACGAAAGGATAGGTCTGCTCGCCATACAAGACCCGCGTTGGGGTACTGATGGCAGCAAGGCTCGCCCACATGCGTTTGGGGAAGGTACTGAAGATTTCCACTTCCCGGCTGGGCCGGCACTTGAGCACTACGGCGTCACCACAGTCGCCGATGGCATGTTCGACATAGGCTTGCAACGCCGCATCGGTCCAGCCCTTGAAAATGCCCCGCCCTTTCAGTGAAGCCAGCGCCGCCTCACGGTCGGGCCAGTGGCTGCGCCGGCTGGCGGCCTTGCGTGCCAACGCATGACGCTGGTGCAGGCCAACCAGTGCTGCCGCCCCCATCACGCCGATCATGCGTCGGCTGAACAGTACCGGGTCAAGCAGCACCGCACGTGCAAACAGTTGCGGCTCACTGGCCAGCATCAGGCCGGTGAGCACGCCGCCGAAGCTGTGCCCTGCCGCAAACCGGGGTACGTCGCCGTACTCGCCACGCCCGGCCTCGAAGGCTTGCACTGCCAGCTCGGCAGTGCGGTTCCAGCCCCGAAACACGCCGCCATGGTCACTGTCGCCATGCCCCTGGACATCGCAAAGCCACAGGTCGAACTGCTCGCCCAGGCGCATCAGCAACGGCTGGTAGGCCAGGCAGCAGAAGCCGTTGCCGTGCAAAAAATGCAGCAACGGCTTGCCACTGGCCGGGGTTTGCCAGCCACGCAGGGTGAAACCTTCGGCGCATTCGTGTGACCAGGGATTCAACTGCATCGGCTTGCGGTACTCGCGGGGCTAGGAAAACGACGATTCTACAAACAGCAGCGGGTAGAGTGAAATCACCAGCAACAAGGCCATCAGGACATTGAACAGCATCAGCCAGCGCGGGTTCTGCAGCAGGTTGCGCAGGGCGCTGCCAAACATCACCCAGACACCGACGCTGGGCAGGTTGACCAAGGCGAACAAGGCGGCGATGACGATCACGTTGGTCACGTAGCCTTGCGCCGGCGTGTAGGTAGTGATCGCCCCCACCGCCATCACCCAGGCCTTGGGGTTGACCCACTGAAACGCCGCTGCACCCCAGAAGCCCAGCGGTTTGCGGGCGCTGGACGAAGCCGAGCCGACCGGCCCGGACGTGGCGATCTTCCACGCCAGGTACAACAGGTAGGCAGCGCCGGTGTAACGCAGCACCGTGTACAGCGCCGGCCACGCCTTGAACACCTCACCCAGGCCCAGCCCGACAGCCAGCACCATCACCATGAAACCGACGCTGATACCCAAGGCATGAGGGATAGAGCGGCGCACGCCGAAGTTCACCCCCGAGGCCAGCAACATGGTGTTGTTGGGCCCAGGGGTGATGGAAGACACAAAAGCAAACAGCACGAAGGCGGTCAGCAGGTCAGCAGAGGCAAGCATGGCGGGCATTCCACTTTCGTTATAGGTGCTGTCACACTAACGGAGTCGCCCTCTCCTGCGACCGGTACAGTTATATTAAATTATGTGGTTACACATTACTGTACTGCCAACCCGGACCAAGGAAGCCGTCACCATGAGCCTCACCATTCGCCCTGCCGTTCGCACCGACGCCGAGCAGATCCTGGCCTTCATTACCGAGTTGGCCGACTACGAGCGCGCCCGTCACGAGGTGGTCGCCACATTGGCCGATATCGAGAAGAGCCTGTTCGACGAGGGCAGCACGGTGCACAGCCTGATCTGTGAGCGCGAGGGTCGGGCGATTGGGTTTGCCGTTTATTTCTACAGCTACTCGACGTGGCTGGGGCGCAACGGCATCTACCTGGAAGACTTGTACGTGACGCCCGAGCAGCGCGGCGATGGCGCCGGGCGACGACTGCTTCAGCACATTGCCCGCGAGGCGGTGGCGAACAATTGCGGGCGCCTGGAATGGAGCGTGCTGGACTGGAACGAGCCGGCAATCGGCTTCTATCAGAAGCTGGGGGCCGAGGCGCAGGACGAGTGGGTGCGCTACCGGCTGGATGGCGAGAAGCTGGCGGCATTCGCCCGCGGGTAACAGGCTTGCAGGTCCGGCCCTATCGCCGGCAAGCCAGCTCCCACAGGTACTGTATAACCCTTGAGGTCAGTGGTAATCCTGGACTGCCCCCAAGAAGTTGGACACCAATCCAAATTTTGGGGGTGTCCTCCCACAGGTACTGTATAACCCTTGAGGTCAGTGGTAATCCTGGACTGCCCCAAGAAGTTGGACACCAATCCAAATTTTGGGGGTGTCCTCCCACAGGTACTGTATAACCCTTGAGGTCAGTGGTAATCCTGTGGGAGCTGGCTTGCCGGCGATAGGGGCCGGGCAGGTAAAATCAACCCCGGCGCCACACCGCCCCGGCGATGTCGACCCGCTTGGGTAGTATCTTGTTGTCGAAGAACAACTCGGCGGTGTGCTGCTGCGCCGCCACGATCGCATCCGTTACCGGCAGTACCGGTGACGCCGGCCGATGGCTGAAACTGCGCCGCACCACCGCCTCCGGCAAGCCCATGAACTGCGCCAGCAGCCGGATGCTACCGGCTTCGTCACTACGGGTAAGCGCCTCGGCCCGGCTGATTTCGTCCAGCAACTGCCCTACGAATGCACCATTAGCCTCCACATACTGGCGCGCGCCAAGCATGAATGGCCCGATCAAACCCAGCCCCTGGCCGTCAGCCAGCAAACGAGCCTTACCCTCCAGGTCGATAGCCGAATAGAACGGGTCCCAAATCGCCCAGGCATCCACACTACCCCGCTCGAACGCCGCTCGGGCATCGGCGGGTGCCAGGTACACCGGCTGCACATCGCGCATGCTCAGCCCGGCCTTGGCCAAGGCACGCAACAGCAGGTTGTGCGCGCTGGAGCCCTTCTGCAAGGCGATGCGCTTGCCCTTGAGATCACCCACTGCGCGGACCGGGCTGTCTTTGGGCACCAGAATAACCTCGGCCTGGGGCTTGGGCGGTTCGGCGCCGATGTACAACAGGTCGGCGCCGGCAGCCTGGGCGAAGATCGGCGGTATATCACCGGTCGAGCCGATATCAAGGCTGCCAATGTTCAACGCTTCGAGCATCTGCGGCCCGGCCGGGAACTCGATCCATTCCACGCGGGTATCGGCAAAGCGTTGCTCCAGCAAACGATGCTGCTTGGCCAGCACCAGGCTGATCGAGCCTTTCTGATAACCAATGCGCAAGGTTGCCGGATCTGCGGCCTGGGCGGCTGCGGCAAAGGTCAGCAACAGCAGCATGGCAAGGCGTAGCATGTGCATCGGTCACTCCTTCCAGTCGGTCGAGGGTTTTTCCCACAAGTTGATCCCACCTTCCACGGCGTACTCGTCGATGGCGGCCAACTCTTCGGCACTGAACGCCAGGTTGTCGAGCGCAGCAACGTTCTCGGTGATCTGCTCGGGCCGGCTGGCACCGATCAAGGCAGACGTTACGCGAGGGTCGCGCAGCGTCCAGGCCAGCGCCAGTTGGGCCAGGCTCTGGCCGCGCTGGCGGGCGATGTCGTTCAGGGCGCGGGCACGGGCGATGTTGGCTTCTGACAAATGCTGGGGCAGCAGTGAACCACCGCCAGCGCGGTTGACCCGAGCATCGGCAGGGATGCCATTCAGGTATTTGTCGCTCAGCAGCCCCTGGGCCAGCGCCGTGAACACGATCACCCCGGCGCCCACTGTGTCGGTGGTATCGAGCAGGTCGCGCTCGATCCAGCGGTTGAACAGGTTGTACGACGGCTGGTGAATCAGTAGCGGCACCTTCAATGCCTGCAGCAACGCCGCAATTTCGGCGGTTTTCCCCGCAGAATAAGAAGAAATACCAATGTACAGGGCCTTGCCCTGGCGCACGATGTCGGCCAGCGCAATGGCCGTTTCTTCAAGTGGCGTGTCGGCATCGAAGCGATGCGAATAGAAGATATCGACGTAATCCAGGCCCAGCCGCGCCAGGCTCTGGTCCAGGCTGGAAATCAGGTATTTGCGCGAACTGCCACCCTGCCCGTACGGCCCCGGCCACATATCCCAGCCGGCCTTGCTGGAAATGATCAGCTCGTCGCGGTAGCTGCGCAGGTCTTCACGCAGCAGCCGGCCGAAGTTGGTCTCGGCACTGCCATAAGGCGGGCCGTAGTTGTTGGCCAGGTCGAAATGGTTGATGCCGGCATCGAACGCCGTGTGCAGCAAGGCGCGTTGAGTGGTGACAGGCGTAGCATCGCCAAAATTGTGCCACAGGCCCAGGGACAAGGCCGGCAGCACCAGCCCGCTGCGGCCCACGCGGCGATAAGGCATGCGCGCATAGCGCTCGGGGTTAGCGGAGTAGCTCATGGTTGACCTCGTTTGGCAAAGTAAGGGTTGGCTGGGCGCTGCAAGCCCAGGTGTTCGCGCAGGGTGTGGCCTTGATACTGACGGCGGAACAGGCCACGCCGCTGCAACTCGGGCACCACATGCAGGGCGACGTCTTCCAGGCCCAGGGGCAGGTGCGGCACCAGTACGTTGAAGCCATCGGCAGCGCCGCCTTCGAACCAGGCTTGCAGTTCATCGGCGATCTGCACCGGCGTGCCGACCAGGCTGTAGTGCCCTCGCCCCCCGGCAATGCGCCGGCCCAACTGGGCCAGGGTCAGTTGCTCATTGCCGGCCAGTTCGGTCAGTAACTGCTGGCGGCTGCGTTGGCCGTCCTCGGTGGGCGGCAGCTCCGGCAGCGGGCCGTCCAGCGGGTAACCGGACAGGTCGAAATTGCCCAGCATGCGCCCAAGCAGGCCAACCCCGACACGGGGGTCGACCAGCCTCTGGAACGCGTCGTACTTGTCCTCGGCCTGCGCCTGGCTTTGCCCCACGACCACGAACACGCCGGGCATGATTTTCAGTGATTGCTCATCTCGCCCATGACGGGCCAGGCGCCCCTTCAGGTCGGCATAGAAGGCCTGTGCGCGGGCCAGGCTGGGCTGGGCGGTAAACACCACTTCGGCGCTTTGGGCAGCCAGTTCACGCCCGGTCTCGGACGAGCCGGCCTGCACCAGCACCGGCCGCCCCTGCGGCGAGCGGGCGACGTTGAGCGGGCCTTTGACGCGAAAGTGCTCGCCGACATGGTCAAGGGCACGCACGCCTTGCGGGTCGTGGAACCGGCCACTGGCCTTGTCACGCACAAAGGCGTCATCGGCCCAGCTGTCCCACAGGCCCTGCACCACCTGCTGGAATTCTCGGGCGCGGGCATAGCGCTCGGCATGCGCAATGTGCGCCTGGCGGCCGAAGTTGCCGGCTTCGGCGGCCGCGTCGGAGGTGACCAGGTTCCAACCGGCCCGGCCTGCGGACAGGTGATCGAGCGAGGCAAACTTGCGCGCCACATGGTACGGCTCGTTGTAGCTGGTTGTGGCGGTGGCGATCAGGCCGATGCGTTCGGTGAGCGCACTGAGCGCCGACAGCAGGGTCAAGGGTTCGAAATACACCGAGCGGGCGCTGTGGCTGGCCAGCGGGTCGCTGGGTGCGGCTACGCTGTCAGCCACGAACAAGGCATCGAAGCAGGCGGCTTCGGCGATTTGTGCGGTGCGCTTGTAGGTGGCGAAATCCAACGGGTCGGCCGGTACGTCCGGGTGGCGCCAGGCGGCCACGTGGTGACCGGTGGCCATGAGGAAAGCACCCAGGCTCATTTGGCGGGGCATGTTGTTCTCCTTGGAACCTTGATTAGGGCCGCTTTGCGGCCCATCGCCGGCAAGCCGGCTCCCACATGGACCGCGCTATTCTTGAGGTGTGCGCCGTACCTGTGGGAGCTGGCTTGCCGGCGATGAGGCCGGGGCAGGTCACCGGTATCGCTACTCAGAAATCCTTGCGCAGTTGCACGCCGAAGTAGCGCCCGTCATCGCGCGGTACCGAGCGGTAGATGTAGTCGCCGCCACTGGCCAGCATCTGCGCATACGACTTGTCGCCCAGGTTCTTGCCCAGCAGCGCCACGCGCCAGCCATCGTTGTAATCGGCCAAGGCAATGCTGGCGTTCCAGATGCCATAGGCGCCCTGCACGGTGTCCGGGTTCTGGTCAAGGCTGAACTGCACGGCGTCCTGCCAGCTGTAGTCGCTGCTCAGTTCCACATCCAGGCCGTTGTCCAGCGGGATTACGTAATCGGCGCGCAGGTAGGTCTTCCAGTCCGGCGTGAACGGCAGGCGGCCACCGTCGATGTTGCAGTTGGCTGCCGCACCCGCAGGGCAGTTGAAGTGGTCGACGCGAGCCTTGGTGTAAGCTACTGCGGTCGACAGCTTCAGGCGCGAGGTGGCCTGGAAGCTGGCATCCAGCTCCACACCCTGGGTCTTGACCTTGCCGGCGTTGACCAGCCGGGTGACCACCTGGTTGGCCACGGTGTCGAAGAAGTTGGCCTGGTAGTTGTCGTAATCGGTGTGGAACACCGCCAGGTTGGCGGTCAGGCGGTTGTCCAGCGCGGTGCTTTTCAGGCCGATTTCGTAGGCATCGGAGGTCTCGGGCTTGAGCGCCTCGGTGTCACGCGGCTGCATGTTGAAGAACACGTTGTAAGCCGGGCCCTTGTAGCCGCGCGAGTAGGTAACGTAGCCGGTCAGGTTGTCGTTGAAGTCGTATTGCAGGCCGGTCCGGCCGCTCCAGCCGTCCTCGTCCACCGAGCCGGAACTTGCGGTCGAGGGCTGGATGCCGGTCACGGCAGTGGCCGAGGTGGAGACACGACGGTGGTCGTACTCAAGGTCGTCGTGGGTCCAGCGCAGGCCGAATATGGCCCGCAAGTCGTCGGTGAAATTGAAGGTGTTCTCGCCAAACAGCGCAACACTGTCGTTGGTGGTGGAATAGTCGGCGCGGCCACTGTTGGCGACGCCACCGTTGACCGACAGGCGCTGGTAGGTCTCGTTTGAAGTGCCGTGCATGTAGAAGGCGCCAAGCACGTACTCGTTGAACTGGCCTTTGGGCGAGGTCAGGCGAAACTCCTGGCTGTACTGGTCATAGTCCACCGTGCCCTTGTCGTGGGATGCGGTCACCGGCAGCAAGGCACGGCGGTCACCGTCCTGGTACTGGGTGTTGTCCCAGCCTCGCCAGGCGCTGATCGAGGTCAGGGTGTAGTCGCCCAACTGCCAGTCCAGCTGCGCCGACAGCCCCTGGTTCTCGTCCTCGACGTGGGTCTTGAAGTCGCTGTTGATGTCGCGGTTGTGTGCGCTGGGCGTCACCGGGCGCAACTGGCTGGCAAATGCAGCGCTGGCGCTGGTGATCACGCCGCTGGGCAAGGTGTCCTCACCCTTCATGTAGTCGGCGATCAGGGTCAGGCGCAGGTCTTCATTGGGCTCGAACTCCAGCTTGCCGCGGGCGCCTTTGCGTTCATAGCCATTGACATCGTGGCCATTGGCGACGTTCTCGACATTGCCATCGTAGTCGCCCCACAAGGTGCTCAACGAGCCCTTCAACTGCTCGTTCAGGCGCCCGCCTATGCCAAAGCGCAGGCGGTTCTCATCGCCACCACCAAAATGCGAGTAGTCCAGATAGCCCTGGGTCTGCTCGGAGATGGCCTTGCTGACCACGTTGAGCACACCGGCCGAGGCGTTCTTGCCAAACAGCGTACCCTGTGGCCCGCGCAGTACTTCGATGCGCTCCAGGTCCAGCAGGTCCAGGGTCGACTGGCCCGGCCGGCCGAACACCACGCCGTCAACCACCGTAGCCACCGTTGGCTCGACGCCCGGCGAGGTGGAAATGGTACCCACGCCACGGATGAACAGCGAAGTGTCCTTGTTGGAAGCGCCGGCGCGATAGTTGAGCGTAGGCACTTGCTGGACGATGCTGGCAACGTTGTTGCGGTTGTCGCGCTCCAGCTGCTCGCCATCGATCACCGACACCGCCACTGGCACTTCCTGCAAGGTGGCTTCGCGACGCGTGGCGGTAACGGTCACAGCGCCCAATGCGGTGGCCTGCGGAGCGCCCGCTTCAGCCGGTTCGGCTGCCTGGGCGCCTTGGCCGAAAGCGGCCAGAAGGATGGCTGCGGCCAATGGCCGACGTTGCGTAGCGGGGAACGGTGTACGGCTTTTATGCATGATGCTCACTGCCTCGGGAAACCAGACCAGGCCCCCTCTGGCGGGGCCGACACGGAATTGCTGTGGTTGTCTGGTCTCGCTCGTGCGAGTGGCAGGCGCTTGCCAACAGCAGCGCTTGTTAGCGCTAACATGAGCAAGTATCAGAGGGGCCCGCTTAGCACGTCAAATACTTAAAAGTCAGGCTTATATGCAATTAAGCTATTTGCCAAGCGCCTTCCCGTTAGCGCTAACATCGCGCCATTTCCCCAGGAGGCAGCCCGGTGAGCCAGGCCAAGGATCCACCCCGCAAGCGCCGCGGCGCAGGCCGCGTCACCCTCGCGGAGGTAGCACGGGCTGCTGAGGTTTCGGCCATCAGCGTGTCGCGCTATTTCAACCAGCCAGACCAGGTTTCGCCGCCTTTGCGCGAGCGTATCGAAGCCGCCGTGCAGGCGCTGGGCTATGTGCCCAACCTGGTCGCCGGGGGGCTTGCCTCGGCGCGCGGGCGCATTGTCGGCATGGTGATCCCGAACATCTCCGGGCCGATCTTCGCCCAGACGATCCAGGCCTTCAGCGATACCCTCGGCAGGCATGGCTATCAGCTGCTGCTGGCGTCCAGTTATTTCAGCGAAGCGCAGGAAGAAAGCGCGGTGCGGGCCTTTCTTGGCTGGTCGCCGGCGGCCTTGGTGGTGACCAGCCATTTCCATAGCCCGGCCACGGAAAAGATGCTGGCCGACGCAGACGTGCCCGTGGTGGAAATCTGGGATTACCGCCCGGAACGGGCGCCGTTGCAGGTAGGTTTTCTTCATCATCAGGTGGGTGTGCAGGCTTGCCGTTACCTGCTGGGCAAGGGCCACCGGCGCATCGCATTCGTGCAGAACAGTGCAGCCGGTGACCTTAGCGCGCTGGAGCGGCGTGATGGCTACGTCGAGGCATTGCAGGAAGCCGGGCTCGAGCCCTGGGTATTCGTGCCTTCGGCCGACTGCGCGCCGTTCGAGGCGGGCAAGCAGGCCATGGAAGCGTTGATCCGCCGTGCCCCACGGCCCGAAGCAATCATCTTCGCCAATGACAACCTGGCCGCTGGCGCCCTGCTGGCCGGCCAACGCGCCGGTTTGCGCCTGCCTGAAGACATGGCCATCGTCGGCTTTGGCGATTACCCCTTTGCCGACATGCTGTTGCCCAGCCTGACCACCCTGCGCCCACCCTCGCGGGAAATTGGCGAAGTGGCGGCGCTGCGGGTGCTCCAGCACCTGGGGGTGGTGGAGTGTGAAGGTGAGGTACAGCGGCTGAACCTGTTGGCGTGTGAGCTGATTGCCCGGGAGAGTGGTTGAGTTGCGTGACGATCAATCTGAACCCACGATGAAAATTTGCTGCGGCAGGGTGAAGTCCCGAAGCTTGAGCAATGCCAGCGGCCCTGCGCCGAACTCGGTGCGCAGGTCCCAGGTCAGGTTGAGGCCATCGGGGGCCTTGAGCTGCAGCTTGTACTGGCTGTCGGCCGCATCCATCGGCGTCAGCTGCGCCTGCTCCAGCAGGCGGATCAGCCCCCAGGTGCCCTGGTTGTAGGCGAACAACCGCTCGCCGTCGAACACGCTGGTCCAGGTCAGGCTCACGCCAGGCCCGTTGCTCTGGCCCGGCCAGGTGAAGCGTTGCCAGCGTTCGCGCTGGTTGTAGTAGTGGTGTTTCTCACCATTGAGTATGAAGGTGGTCTGCACCACATCACGCACCGGCTTGCCGCGCAGCTCGAAATTCACCGCCATGTCGCCCTCGGTGAACAGCACATCCGCCAGTTCACCCAGCTGGTTGACCGCGCTGAGGAACGCCGGGTTGAAGCGCAGGCCCTGGCTGTTGCGCGGGTCGGCGACCCAGCGCCGGCCCTCCTTGCGCAGCAGGCCATTGAGTTGCTGGTGCAGAAAACGTTCGATGCGCCCGGTATCGGCGCGGATCAGCTTGCCGAGCATGGGCAGCGAGGCATCGCTGCTGGTCACGGCGAACGGGTAACGCCCGGCGAAGGCGTTGTCCCAGTCGTCGACGATCGCCCGCTGCCAGTCGCGGTTAAGGCCAGCCGCGGATGGCTGCAGCACGCGTTGCCAGGCCTGGTCCAGCGGCTGCACGAACAGCGTCTGCGCCGCCCTGCCCCACTCGGCACCCAGGCTGGCGGCGATCAGGCTGCCGTAGGACCGGGTCTCGACCAGGTCGACGCGTTTGCCCTGGAATACGCTCTGCGCCAGGGCCTGGGTCATGGCTTGCGGGTCAGGTGCATCGGCAATCTGTTGCAGCTTCAGGCGCACGCTGGTGACCTGGGTAAGAAAGGCCTGCAAGCTGAGGCTACTGTCGCCTGGCTGGCCGTTTGCGCGCTTGCCCAGCAAGCCCAGCAACGGGCCGAAGGTGCCGTCCAGCGGGCCAAATTCGGTTGCCAGGGGTTGACCGCTCACCGCCGTCCGATCCTGGCCGATCAGGTTCTGCGCAGACTGGATCAGCGTGTCTGCCAGGGCCTGGCCACGGATACCCGCCTGCCCCTGGTAAGCCAGGGTGTTCATCAGCGCAATCAGTGGGGACTGGCGGTTGTCGCTCATCAGCGTCAACTGGCTGATCGCCTCATCCAGCGTGGCGCCCTTGCGCCAGCGCAGGCTGTTGAGAAACGCCAGCCAGGCCTTGCCGTAGTCGTTGAAGTAACGCGCCGTGAGCCGCTCGCGCAGTTGCTCGGGGCTGAGCGCGCGGGTGATGTCACTGGGGTTGTCGCTGAGCACCCAGTCGATCTCTTCGCGGCGGGCTTTGGCGGCCGTTTCGATGGCCTCACGTACCTGGCCCTCCCAGGCTTGGCGGGTGAACGCACCGGGGACGCTGGCGGTGGTGGCGAACAGCGGGCTTGCATCGGTATCGCCGACCATCTGCTGCAGGGCCAGGGCCGGGTAATGGTTGGCGGCGGTGTCCAGCGCTTGCTGGTACAGGCTGGTTTCAGCGTTGCGCTGGCCGAGTTGGGTGAGCAGGATCTGCCGCACCTGGGCGATCAGCCTGGCATCGGCCGCGATCGCCCAGCCAGGGTTGGCGGGCAGGCGTTCGGCGTAGAACGACCACAGGCCGGGCTCATTCTTGCCCAGGGTCTGGACCAGGAAATCCGCATCGCTTTTTTCGGGGCGGGCCAGCATCAGGTAGGCCTTGAGCTGGGTGTAGGCTTGCTGGGTACGCTGGGCGCGTTCGGCGCTGCCCGGTGGCAGCTTCACCAACGCGCTGAGCTGCGCTTGCAGGCTGGCGGCGGCCGGGTCGCGCACCTGCTGCTGCACGGCTTGCACGTAGTGCGGCCAGGCGGCATCGCGCAAGGCGCGGGTGCGGTCCAGGCCGAACCGGTAGTACCACGGGGCGCCGTGTTCGGCGCGGTAGTCCAGGCGGGAGATATCGAGGCTGAGGTCACGCAGGGTGGCCAGGGGGTCGGTGCCTTCGTGTGGTTGTTGCAGCGCTGCCAGCGCCTGGTCGATGCGCTGGGTTTCGGCACGGTTGGTGATGAAGGACAACAGCAGGCCGGCGCACCACAGGGCAGCGAAGCCCAGTAATGCGGCGTGGGTCAGCCGTGGCAGGCTCCAGCCAAGGCGGTTTGGGTTGCCGGGTTTCATACCCAATACGCCATCCCACACAGGGGTTGCTAGCCAATGATGGTCCAGCCCTGGCCTGTCCATTAGCGGCGTGGGCAAGCTGAACCATAAGCCTCGCAACGAGACGGTACGCGCGCTCCACACAGCTGCCAGCGCCGATACACCTTCACGGTCAAGCTCAAGCTCACGCGACAGGCGCAACAGGAAATCATGGCCTCGATCACCCATCATCTGCGCCAGGCCCGCTTCACGTAAGGGCTGCACCAGTTCCTGTAACCGCGCCTCCAGTTGCGCTGCATTTACCTTGGGCGGTAACAGGCAACCCACCGGCTGCACCTCGCGTGAGTCCTGCGGCCACGCGCTGCTGCACACCTGCCATACGTGCAGTGGCAGTTGCCAGCGCAGCTCCATGGCCAGGTCGCGAAGGCGTCGCGCCCCCTGGTTCATGACCACGGCATCATCACGTTGCGCCTTGTTCATCACCCACACAACGGCATCAGGGGCGCGCCAGCGGAACAGCTTGCTCCAGCGGTTCACCAGCTCACGGCCAATTGCCATTTGTGCGCTACCTCCCCAAAGCACAAGCTCTCGCTGGCCAACCAGCCAGCGCTTGTTGCTAAGGCCTGGAGCAAGAACATCGACTAGCGCCGCATCACCCAGCAGTATCAGTACCTGAACCTTGCGTCGCCACAGCAAGCCATGATGCTCACGCATGCAGCTGGCTATGTCCTGCAGCAGCGAATCCTGTTGGACAGCGCCATCAATCGGAATGGCCGCAGTTGAATGCAGGCGTTCACCGCCACTGCGGTGAGCATATGCCCGCCGAGCGAGCTGGCGAGCACAAAGCAAATAGATGATTGCCAATGCCAGGACGCCGGCAGCCGAGCCAGCGACCACCAGCCACGTGTCGATCCCGCGAGCCTGTCCAACGGCTTCACCCGAGACTTCTGGTTGCTGCCATCCCCAGAACACCAGCAGCGCTGACAGCACCAACAAAATACTGAACACCACCCACCCTGTTACCGTCTGTTTTGATTGCACCTCTAACTCCTAGATTTCTGGCACGGCAGGTGAAAGCACGGTGCTCCAGAACACCGAGTCCGTAGCCCGCTCACCGCTGAAAATGACATGCACGCCAGCGCCCTGCGTGATGCCCAGGGCAGCCGCAGCCATGGCTGACCAGGGAGCAGCCGCTCCCGCGTGCCCCAGCATGGCGTCGACGTTATGGGTATTGCGCTTCAGCCCGGCAGGTAGCCCCATGAGCACCGTAGTCATGGCCGTTTCATGCGGCGCAGCGATGCCTGCGCGCCACGCATGCTCAACTGCCTCGCGGGGTTGGTTCGCCCACACCAAAGACAAAGCAACCGCATCACCCCAGCTTTCGCCTGTTGCCTGACACGCTTGCTGCGGTCGGTGCACACAAGCCATAGCAGGACGGGGGAATACCCCGCACGGGTTACCTAGCAACAGGCCAACGGCAACTTCGGCCGTGCCAGCAGGCGGGTCCGGTGCAATTTGGCAGGCAATCACCAGCAGCAATGATCGATCCGCGCTACGTAGGTCGAGCCAGTGGTCAATCACCCCGAGCCCGCTGCCCTCTACCGCTGTAGCCGCCTGCCTGATACCCGATCGATGCCATACCTGCTGCCAGGTCGTGTCGATATCACTTTTCGGCAGGCTGCTGTCGACCTCCAGCAGCACGGCCAACGGCAGCTCATCAGGAAGCAGCGATAGCGTTTCGGACAGGTCTGCCAACACACGCGTCAAGGCGTGGGTCAACGTGTTCGCCGAGGTGTCGCCCTCCTCAACCGGCAGGCGACTGTGCCGAGCAAGGCCCCCCAACCAACAAGGCTGAGTTCTGATGGCTTGCTCCTGGCGTAGCAGTGCCTCCAGTTGTGCGGTCATCGTTTGCCCCCCAGCCCGCAGCCCGGTGTACAAGCTAGTCCCCAGGACCTGCACATGCCGCCGCCCCCGACTCATCTTGCACGTACGCTCATGCTCCCGGGCCTGGTCCCAACCATCTGCGGCATGTTGCATTGCGAGGTAGTGCACTGTGCGCCCTGCCAGCAGCACGCACCAACTCACCACTGCACCGGCAGCGGTCAGCCCCCAGCTATTCAACGCTTGCTGGCTCAGCGGCTGACTGGCGAACATCATCATCCCGGCTGCGCCCAACAAGCAGAGAAGAATCAGCAAGCCCAACCACCACCCGCGTCGGGGTGCGGCGGGACGCGATGCCAGTGGTGGCAGCTTGTCGAGATCAACGGGCATGATCAGCGCGCGCCTGCTTGCGTGAGAGAGCTGATCAATGCGCAACCACAGCCACACAAGTGGCCATTGAACGCCACCGGCAAGCCGTTATCGCGAAACCTTGCATGACCTTCGCTAATCACTGTGCGGCCGTGTCCAGGAATGGGGCAAAGTACCGGGTCCCCCTGCCGCGCCACACCGATACCGCCGAAACTCATTGTGCTGGAGCCGGACAATACAGTGCCGCCTCCGCTGGTCTTGTCACCGACCCGGATAATTCCACGCATCTGTCACCTCGT
The DNA here is from genome assembly GCF_042956345.1 of Pseudomonas sp. NPDC008258. Lineage (NCBI taxonomy): Bacteria > Pseudomonadati > Pseudomonadota > Gammaproteobacteria > Pseudomonadales > Pseudomonadaceae > Pseudomonas > Pseudomonas sp. NPDC008258. The sequence goes on along the minus strand of NZ_JBIBGE010000024.1, from coordinate 8,315 downwards.
TTTATAATTAATTACGATACTTGATGAAGTTCAACCGAGCAGGCCCCATTCAACACGTTCCTCACGCTGCACGACTTTGTCGTGCAACGGCCAAATGCGCGGCTCTGTCCAAGTCATTTTGTAGCGGGGCATGATTTCGTCTCGCTCAAAATGGCGGACTGTTTCTTTCAAACTGTCGACCATCACTTTCCAGTAACCGGTTCGCGGACAAGGTTGGTCGCTCTCGCAGACCATGACCGGGAAGTTGGCCTCGCTGAACGCGGGTGAGCCAGGCATTGGTTTGCCTGTGGCAGGGTCCAGGAGTTTTTCCTGGGCCAGCTTATGGATCAGCGCTTCGCTGGGTTTTTCCGGTGGTACATTGGCTAGACGTTCCTCTAGCCATTGCAGTTTTCCGTCCCACGGCGGCAGCTTCGCGGGTGGTAATGGGACGATTTCATTGATTTCCGGTACTTTGGGGTCAGCATAGGAATATCCAGATAAAACTTTCCAGATTTTTGTGTAGCGGTCGGCACGCTCTGGATCTTCAGCGAGCTCAAGGTAGTCTAGTTTATTCGTGGGTGCTGGCCCGCTGAAGCCTTGGATCAGCGCAAACGTCGAAGTACTATCCCCTGCCGCAACGCCCAAATGAAACATTTCAAGAGCATGCCGATATTGCTGCATTATTTTATAACCAGTGCCTAGTTCCAAGGCAGATTTTCCATGTCCTTGCCTAGCAGCACACTGAAGCATTTTAATCGATGCGTGATGTGAAACCTGGCTGCCAAGAAATTTATTTGCGACATAGTATTGAGCCTCAGGATTACCTTCATCAGCAGCCTTACGAAAATATCGGAGCGCCATCGACTCATCTTTTTTCAGCCCAGCCGACCCTTGCTGCAGAAAATAAGCCACAAACAAATATCCAGTTGCGTATCCGCCATTGATCAACTCCTCACTCAAGCGAAGATGCTCCTCCCCGCGAAGTTTCAATTGGCCGAGCATGCTACCGTTTTGCAAGTTTATATTCGCTTTCGGGTGACTGTGCTCTGCGGCTATCCGGTATAATCGCTCGACCTCTAAACTTATTCCGCCCTCCCTCTTGAGCTGGTTATTTTTTTGAAGCCAACGCGCGTACAGAAACAGCGAATCAACTTCGCCTGGTGGCGTAACAATATTCTCGCGAGCACAGTCAAAATCATAACTCGAAGAATCTCTTGACTCCAAATCACCCATGAGGAACTCCTTCTTTTTGCCACCACAGCCCGAAATAAAAATAAGCACTACAAACAACAACCCACGCATCAGTCTAGATTCCTCAAGATCGCCTTATCATAAAAGAACTCGACAAGCGAACAAGCTGGCGCCTCGTTAGTCCTCTGGCGCCAATTATTGTCAACTACAATCTGAGACCAAGCTTCAAAGGCCAGGCCAGCATTGTCCTGAGCTCCACTCCCGCCCGCATGCAACCCCCACAACCGCTGCCGCAACGCCTGCGTCACACTTCCCCACTCGTAGGCAATATTCAGCTCACTGTCCACCTGCATGCTCCGCGTGTTGATATTCGCCGACCCATGCGTGGTAAACACATCATTAACGATCATCAACTTCGAGTGGATATATACGGGTGTCCACGGCTGCCCTGCCGGGGAGTCCGGTGCAACTAACGAACACACATGAACTTTCAGCCCTGGTATCTCCTCAGGCATGATCGTACTTTCTTCTATTTCCTTGATTTGCTCATCAAGCTCAGCCTGCCACTCCCCGGCAGCGCGCCGGCCCCGGTGGTCGTTCGGCCCATCGATTTGCGGGCGCGGCGGCGCATCTTTTTTCACCTGATTGATACGCTGTAACTTGGTCACCCCGGGGATGGTGTCTGCACGCCCCAGGCTGGCCAGCATGCGCTGGGTGTTCACCGTCCCCGCACCCATGCCGTCGTCCGTGGCGTTGGTGATGCTGAACAGGTGCAGGGCACCATGCACACCTACCTCGCAGACCTTGCGGGCTTGCTGCAGCACAAAAGGCGAGACGATGTCTGGCTGGCACATGACCACTATCCCCATTTATGGATTGCTTGGCTTCAGGCATGTATGCCTAGCCAAGCAAACCCCATTCAACACGTTCCTCACGCTGCACGACTTTGTCTTGCAACGGCCAAATGCGCGGTTCTGTCCAAGTCATTTTGTAGCGGGGCATGATTTCGCCTTGCTCAAAATGGCGAACTGTTTCTTTCAAACTGTCGACCATCACTTTCCAGTAACCGGTTCGCGGGCAAGGTTGGTCGCTCTCGCAGACCATAACCGGGAAGTTGGCCGCGCTGAACGCGGGTGAGCCAGGCATTGGTTTGCCTGTGGCAGGGTCCAGGAGTTTTTCCTGGGCCAGCTTATGGATCAGCGCTTCGCTGGGTTTTTCCGGTGGTACATTGGCTAAACGTTCCTCCAGCCATTGCAACTTACCGTCCCAAGGTGGCAGCTTCGCGGGCGGAAGGGGAAGGATTTCATTTATTTCCGGGACTACCGGATCAGCGTAGGAATATCGAGTTAGAATACGCCAAATTATGTTATAGCGTTTAGCGCGCTCTAGATCTTCCTGCTGCCCAAGATAATCAAGGGTGTTTTTTGAATCTGGCCCTCGAAACCCGTCATCCAAATATCCTGCAGCATGTTCGCTCCCCCCCGCAACCCCCATTTGAAGAACTTCAAGAGCCTCGCTATATTCTCCTTTGTTTTGAAGATGTACGCCCAGAGCAACTGCAGCGTCTCCATGCCCTTGTTCGGCCGCACAACGCCTCATTTGTCGGGCAACGCTCGGTGCCATGTCTACTGGCGCAAGTTTTTCTGCCACAACATACTGCGCTTGTGCACTGCCACTGTCGGCAGCCTTGCGAAAATAGCGAAGTGCCATCACTGGATCAGCTTGCAAGCCCGCCGCACCCTGCTCCAAAAAAATGGCAATAAATAGATAACCCGTTGCAACTTTCGCCGCAATTAAATCCTCACTTAGGCGCAAGCGCTCATCAGCGTTCAATTTAAAGCGCCCACTTGCCGCCCCATTCTGAAGATTAATATTTGCTTTGTAGTTAGCATGCTCCGCACTTATTCTGTACAAGCGCTCGACATCTGCATCAACTTCAGGACTTCGATTTAAAGTATTATTTTTTTGCAGCCATCGCGCATAACGAAACAGAACATCCGACTCATGCGATGCATGGGGCAAATGTTCATGCCTGCAGATAAACGTCAAATTCTCCTGAACACCACTCACCACCATAGAGAGCTTCCTTTTACTGCCAAATGCGCCATCACAACTAAAGACAGTTAGCATAAGCGATAAAAACAGACGTAAGCATCGCATTCAATCTAAATCCTTAGCTACTGACTTCCCATACAAAAACCCTACCAGTGACGCCGTCGGCTTTTCCTTGGCAAACTCTAACTCCTTATTGCGATTCATGAGCTTTTTCCACGCCTTGAAAGCCAACTCAGGATTATCCTGAGCCCCACTCCCGCCCGTATGCAACCCCCACAACCGCCGCCGCAACGCCTGCGTCACACTTCCCCACTCGTATGCAATATTAAGCTCACTGTCCACCTGCATGCTCCGCGTGTTGATATTCGCCGACCCATGCGTGGTAAACACATCATTAACGATCATCAACTTCGAGTGGATATATACGGGTGTCCACGGCTGCCCTGCCGGGGAGTCCGGTGCAACTAACGAACACACATGAACTTTCAGCCCTGGTATCTCCTCAGGCATGATCGTACTTTCTTCTATTTCCTTTATTTGCTCATCAAGCTCAGCCTGCCACTTCCCGGCAGCGCGCCGGCCCCGGTGGTCGTTCGGCCCATCGATTTGCGGTCGCGGCGGCGCATCTTTTTTCACCTGATTGATACGCTGTAACTTGGTCACCCTGGGGATGGTGTCTGCACGCCCCAGGCTGGCCAGCATGCGCTGGGTATTCACCGTACCCGCACCCATGCCGTCGTCCGTGGCGTTGGTGATGCTGAACAGGTGCAGGGCACCATGCACACCTACCTCGCGGACGTTGCGGGCTTGCTGCAGCACAAAAGGCGAGACGATGTCTGGCTGGCACATAACCACTATCCCCATTTATGGATTGCTTGGCTTCAGGCATGTATGCCTAGCCAAGCAAACCCCATTCAACACGTTCCTCACGCTGCACGACTTTGTCTTGCAACGGCCAAATGCGCGGCTCTGTCCAAATCATTTTGTAGCGGGGCATGATTTCGCCTTGATCAAAATGGCGGACTGTTTCTTTCAAACTGTCGACCATGACTTTCCAATAACCGCTTTGTGGGCAAGGTTGGTCGCTCTCGCAGACCATGACCGGGTAGTTGGCCTCGCTGAACGCGGGTGAGCCAGGCATTGGTTTGCCTGTGGCAGGGTCCAGGAGTTTTTCCTGGGCCAGCTTATGGATCAGCGCTTCGCTGGGTTTTTCCGGTGGTACATTGGCTTGACGTTCCTCTAGCCATTGCAGTTTGCCATCCCAAGGCGGAAGGTCGGCGGGTGGCAATGGGACGATTTCATTGATTTCCGGCACCTTTGGATCAGCATAAGAATATCTGGCCAGGACATTCCATATTTTCTCATAGCGATCAGAGCGCTCTTTATCCTCTGCTTGCCCTAAATAATACAGTCGATCTGTAGATTGAGCTCGAAATGCATTGCTTAAGCTAAATGGGGCATTTTCGTCTCCTGCAGCAACGCCCATTTGCAGAACCTTGAGCGCCTCTGAGTAATCTCCAGCCAATTGATAAATGACACTCAGCACCGCTGCGGCCCTACCGTGAAATTGCTCAGCAGCACATCGATACATCTGCCGTGCAACTGTCGGCGCCATGCCTACCGGCTCCAAGATGCCAGCCACATGATACTGCGCTTGCGCACTTCCCTCGTCGGCCGCTTTGCGAAAATACCGTAGTGCCATCTCAGGATCATTTTTCAGCCCCGCTGATCCCTGCTGCAGAAAATAGGCAACAAACAAATAACCTGTGGCAATCCCCTCATCGATCAATTGCTCACTCAGTCGTAAATGCTCAGCTCCTCGCAGTTTGAAATGACCCTGCATCGCACCATTTTGGAGGTTGATATTAGCTTTGTAATGGCCTTGTTCAGCAGCAATGCGATAGAGTCGCTCGATCTGTGCATTGACCTCAGCATCCCTCTTGAGCTGATTATTTTTCTGAAGCCATCGGGCGTATAAGAAAACGCTGTCAGCGTCTCCGGTTATTACTGGAAACTTCTCATAAGCACATTCAAAATTCAAATCAATAGATCCGCCCTCTAGCTCTTGCATTTTACTTCCCCCTATGCGGACCGAGTCTTCACCTGAAGCGCAACCGATCATAGAAAACGACAAAAGCAAATAAGAGAAACTTTTCAATCTAAGTTCCTTAATGTCCAACCCTCATACAAAAACTCAACAAGACTGCACTCTGGCGCCTTATATTCTCTTGAAAGTCTGGAGTTTCTTATCAAAATTTGTCTCCATGCCGCAAACGCCTGCGCAGCATTGTCCTGAGCTCCACTCCCGCCCGTATGCAGCCCCCACAACCGCCGCCGCAACGCCTGCGTCACACTTCCCCACTCGTAGGCAATATTCAGCTCACTGTCCACCTGCATGCTCCGCGTGTTGATATTCGCCGACCCATGCGTGGTAAACACATCATTAACGATCATCAACTTCGAGTGGATATATACGGGTGTCCACGGCTGCCCTGCCGGGGAGTCCGGTGCAACTAACGAACACACATGAACTTTCAGCCCTGGTATCTCCTCAGGCCTGATCGTACTTTCTTCTATTTCCTTTATTTGCTCATCAAGCTCAGCCTGCCACTCCCCGGCAGCGCGCCGGCCCCGGTGGTCGTTCGGCCCATCGATTTGCGGTCGCGGCGGCGCATCTTTTTTCACCTGATTGATACGCTGTAACTTGGTCACCCCGGGGATGGTGTCTGCACGCCCCAGGCTGGCCAGCATGCGCTGGGTGTTCACCGTCCCCGCACCCATGCCGTCGTCCGTGGCGTTGGTGATGACGAAGAGGTGCAGGGCTCCGTGCACGCCCGGGTCGCGTCCGGCAGTGGTTTGATCCAGCGCGGCTTTCTTGATGGCTTCGGCCAGCGGTGGCCAGCGGAAATACTGGTTCTCGATGTAGATGAACTGCGTGGCATTGTTGACTGCCTGCAAGTGCAGCTTCTCGATCTCTCGCCGCCCTTCCTGCGCCTGGGTGCGCAGTAGCTGGCAGATCATCGGTGTGCCGGTACCCGTACGAAAATCCAGCTTTTCGGCCACTGCCATGGCCTGTCGGGCGGCCAGCAGGTCTTCACCGGTTTCCTTGCGCCAGGCACTGGCGAAGTTGTGGTGCAGGTGTTCGAGTATGGGGCCGCTGACCTTGCTGGAGATGTCCTGGCGCGGTTGCACACCACGCGGGCCACGGTTCGGTGCCGGTTTGTCGTAACCGCCGCGATTGAGCGCCGTGTGCTGGTCGGTATCCCAGTACTCATCGAGCATGTTGTGCCCCATCACGAAACCGACGGCGCTTTCACCCAGCTCATAGTCCACCAGCACGCTCTTCTGATGGTGGGTTGCCGTCAGGCGCAAGGTATGACGCATGCGGGCACTTACATCTGCGTCCAGGCTGTGGTACTTCACCTGGTGAGCGACTTCAGCCCGTTCCCGCCAGGAAAAGCCACGGCTGACAAAGACCGGAAGCTTGCCGTCAGCACGACTGGCCGCTTGGTTGTCAGCTACTTTGCAGGCAGCGAACCATTCACGATCAAATTCATATTGCGCCTGGGTCGAGCTTTGCAAGGCACGGTCTCTCAGGCTTATAGGGCCCTTCCCTGGCAGGTTGGCTTCTCCTGCCATACCTGCAGCATTGAGCGGCATCTCCCAGCCAAGTATGCGGACCTGCACACCTTCACGTGCCTTGCTCAAGAGCAAATCACCAACGCTCGGGGCTTTACCATCGCGTATGAAAAACATCGAAGGCTGGAAGCCCCAGCAAATGATGTCGATGGACTTTTTTGCCTGAGCCATGGCCAGGTGGACCGCCCTGAACGTTTCTTCGCCATTGACCAGCGGCTCATAGCTGGCGGGCACCGGGTGGTATTGGCTCTCCCCAACGAACCAGGGTGCGGTGAGGATGCACTCGTTGGTTTCACGCAATACCAACGGAACGGTGATTGCGGGCTGGCTCATGGCTGTTGGTCCTTTTTGTGGTTCAGCACAGTGGCGTAGTGATCGCGCAGCGATATGTGCGGGAAAATTTCGGCATCACTCGCCGAGCGGTAACGGCGCATGCCGCGATTGGCCAAAACGCCTTGTTGTGGGTTTGTATATTGCTCGGCCACCGGTATCTGATAGGCCTCGCCATTGGCTAGCCGTATCTCGTATTGGCGAGTAACCACCTGATGCGCGACCCGAACGGCACCTGACTCATCCAGAACGCCTTCCTGCAGCACTGCACCATCGGCCAACAGGGTGTAAGGCATACCGGCTCCGGTGGTAGCCAACCCATTCGCCGCCTGGGGAACACGCAGCAGTAGCGGCTGAATGCTCTGACTTTTCGGGTAGTTCGCATGGTCGGCCTTCATGCTCGCCGGGCCGCTGTAATCGAAAAACGCCGACTTGACGTTGCAATCGCCCTCGGTCCCTGCCTCGATGCAACAGGCATCCAGGGTGATGTAGCTACCACCCGCATTGAGGGTGATCTTCTTCTTGGCGGTGATACTGATCTCGTCTTCCGTGCTGGTGATGCTCAGCCCGTCGCGCGCCAGCAGTTCCAGGGTGTCGTTCTGTGCCTGGAGTGTGACCGGGCCCTGGTTGGCAATCAGCTTGATCCCCAGCTTGCGCACGAACAGGCTCAGCCCCTGCCCCACACCCATGAACAGGCGCTTGATGACGCTTACAGCTGCCTCGCCACCGGCGTTGAGCATCAAGTTTTGCTGCGCTGCCACTTGAAGATGCTTGCCGCTAGTCAAGGCGATGCCATCAGGAGCGCTCAGCAGCAATACAGAGGCCTTGAGCTCATCGAGTTGTTCACGCAACAGCGTCAACTGTGCCTGGACATCCGCGGGTTCTGCCTGGCTGGCCTGCGCATCGGCAGACAGTTGTTCAAGCTGCTCGCCCGCCTGTTGCAAACGGCCTGTCGCGGTCTGCATCTCCAGCACCGCACCTTGGGCATTGGCTTGCGCATCGGCACTGATGAAAATGCCCTTCCCCGCCCGAATCGCCCCCCACGCATCGCTGCGCAGCTCAAACCCTTCGCCGCGCCTGTCGCGCTTTGCGTCCACCACATGCCCCAGGTTCAGCTGGCT
>NZ_JBIBGE010000023.1:0-115478 GCF_042956345.1 Pseudomonas sp. NPDC008258 | reverse complement strand
GGCCAGGCGCAGCCAGGCGCTTTCCTGGCCCTGGTTCCAGCTGTCGCGGTCGAACAGGAAGCTGACCCGGTAGCGGCCTTCGAGGTCGATGTGGCCGTAGCGGTCGTTGGCCTTGGAACTGGTGACCCGCGCCGGCAGCGTACCGGCGATCTGCGGTTTGGGCTCCAGCGTTGGGCGAAAGCAGATGGTCTCGGAATAGGGGATGGCCTCGAAGGTGGTCTCCAGGCTGCGGTCACGCGCGGCCTGGGTGAACACGCGGGTGATCACCGCGCCGGGGTCGAAAGCCTGTGGGGCGCCGCCAGAGATTTTCAGCACCTGCCCGGGGGCCAGGCTGACACTGCTGCTGGCGCCGCTGAGGTGGGTCTGGCCGTTGAGGTAGCGCTCGTGCTTCAGGCGGGCGTAGAAAAAGCCGCTTTCGCTGAGCAGGTCTTCGTCCTGGGCGTAGGGGTCGCCCAGGGCGCTGTAGGGTTCGGCGTAGTGGTAGGCCTCGCCGTAGTTGGTGATGGCGCCACGGGTCTGGTCGACTTCGCCGTCCAGGTAGGCGCCGGCGTGGCGGTGGTGGTAGGCGCGGAAGTTGATGTGCTGCTCCACCACCTGGTGGCTGGCCTGCAGCGCCCACACCGCTTCTTCGCCGCTGCTGCTCAGGCCCGATGGCGGGCGGCACGGCAGTTTGACGTTGAACTGGTAGAAGCGCTGGTCGTCGTGCAGCTCGACCACGCTGATGTACAGGCGGTCGTCACTGACCACGCGGTACCAGATGCCCACCTCCGCCAGCAGCCGGGTGATGAACGCCAGGTCGCTTTCGCCGTACTGCATCACCTGCTCGCGCCGGGGGTACTCGCGCGCCAGCTTGAACAGGAAGTGCTGGCCAAGGAATTCGTGGCGGCTGCGCAACACGCTTTCGACGATTTCCGGTACCGACTGCTGCTGGTACAGGCGGTATTGCCGGCCGCGCCCAAGCAGCGCCAGGCGCGGCTCCAGGGTGACCTCGTAGCGTGCTTCGTCGCGGGATGCGGACAGGCGCTTGAACCCGGTAATCACCCCGTGCAGGGTACGCAGCGGCTTTACCACGGGGGCCTGAAAACCACGGGGCGGCGGCTTTTGCGGTGGTGCATGGAGGCTGAAGGTGGCGTCGCGGTTAAGGATGTGCTCGACGGCGATGTCCTGCGTGGTCGAGGTGAACTCCACGCGGTACTTGAACGGCTGGCTCAGGCGCTCGTCGCCTTCGAAGGCGAGCACGTCCAGTAGCGCATTTAGGCCAGGGACTTCGAGCTTGTGCTGGCTGTGATTGATGAACAAGGCAAGCGCTTTAGCCATGCTCACGCTCCAGGGCTGCCCGCAGCGGCGCATCGAGTTGTTCGGCAAAGTCCATGCAGAAGCCTTCAGCTTCGCTGTAGCCCATGGTCACGGCCAGCGTCGCCTGGCCGGCGGCCTGGCGCTGCAGTAACTGCTGGCTGAGCACAGGAAGGATTTGCTGGTCGAGCAGGCTGTCGATGTTGCGGGCGCCGCTATCGGGGAGCAGGCAGGCAGCGACCAACGCGTCTTTCAACGGCTCGTCGATCAGGCAGTACAGGCCGTAGTGACGGTGCAGGCGCTTGGCAACCTGGGCCAGCTTGAGCGCAACGATGCATCTGAGCGCTTCAGCCTCAAGCGGGCGATAGATCAGTGTTTGAAAACGCGCCAGCAAGGCAGGCTGGAAATGCTCGCGCAAGGTCGGGCGAAGCAGTGCCTGCAGTTCACTGCACGGCGCTGCGGGATGGGCTTGCAGATACTGCTGCAGCAGGTCGCTGCCCAGGTTGGAGGTCATCAGGATGACCGTGTTCCTGAAGTCGACTTCGCGACCCTCGCCGTCGCGCATGAAACCGCGGTCGAACACCTGGTAGAACAGGTTGAGCACATCACGGTGGGCTTTTTCCACCTCATCGAGCAACACCACGCTGTAAGGCCGCTGGCGTACCGCTTCGGTCAGTACGCCGCCCTGGCCGTAGCCAACGTAGCCAGGCGGGGAGCCTTTGAGCTGGCTGACGGTGTGGGCCTCCTGGTATTCCGACAGGTTCAGGGTGATCAGTGATTTCTCCCCACCGAACAGGCTGTCGGCCAGTGCCAGCGCCGTTTCGGTCTTGCCCGTGCCACTGCTGCCTACCAGCAGGAACACGCCCAGCGGGGCCTTGTCATCGGTCAGCCCGGTGCTTGCGGCCCGCAGCCGCTGCGCCATGGCATTCAGTGCCGGGGCCTGGCCAATCACACGCTCGCCCAGTTGCTGCTCCAGGGCCAGAAGGCTGCCCTGTTGATCCTTGAGCAGGCTGCCCAGCGGCACGCCAGTCCAGTCGGCAACCACTTCGGCGATGCTGCGTGCAGTCACGTCCAGCGATAGCAGCGGCTGGTTACCCTGGGCTTCGCTCAGCTGTTTCTGCAACGCCGCGCAGTGTGCAGGCAGCCTTGGCGTAGCCTGGCGCGCGTCGAGCAATTGCCGGCTTAGCACCAGCGCTTGCTGGTATTGCTGCTCCAGGCCGGCCTTGTCGGTCGCAAGCCTGGCCTGCTGCGCCTCAAGCCAGGCCAGGCGCTGGTCATGACCGCGCCCTTCAAGCCGGGCATCTTCCTGCAGGGCCTGGTACTCCAGCGCCAATGCGGCCTGCCGGGCCTTGAGCCGCACCAGGGCCTGGGGCTCGCAGTCCAGGCTCATGCGCACGCGGGCACTGGCGGTGTCGAGCAGGTCGACGGCCTTGTCAGGCAGCTGGCGACCCGCCAGGTAGCGACGTGACAGGCTGACGGCAGCCTGCACCGCCGCATCTTCGACATGCACACCGTGATGGCGGGCATAGCAACCTTTGAGGCCGCGCAGCATGAGGCAGGCATTGGCATCGTCGGGCTCGTCCACCTTGACCATCTGGAAGCGCCTTTCCAGCGCGGCGTCGCGCTCGAAGTACTGCTTGTATTCACGCCAGGTGGTTGCGGCGATGGTACGCAGTTCGCCACGGGCCAGGGCCGGCTTGAGCAGGTTGGCTGCATCCGCCCCACCCGCCTGGTTGCCGGCACCGATCAGGGTGTGGGCTTCATCGATGAACAACAGCACCGGATCGGCCGCGTGCTGCACCGCATCGATGACGCGCTTGAGGCGCTGCTCGAACTCGCCTTTTACCCCTGCGCCCGCTTGCAGCAAGCCCAGGTCGAGGGTGCGCACGGTTACCGGCTTGAGGCTGTCTGGCACCTCGGCGTTGGCAATACGCAAGGCCAGCCCTTCGACCAGTGCAGTTTTGCCGACACCCGGCTCGCCGACCAGGATCGGGTTGTTCTTGCGCCGGCGGCAGAGAATGTCGATTACCTGGCGAATCTCGTCATCACGGCCGAACACCGGGTCGATTTGTCCTGCAGCCGCTTTGGCGGTGATGTCCTGGGTGTACTGGTCGAGTACTGCCTGCCGGGCAGGCACCTGGTGTGCGCCTGCTGGCGCAGGGGTTGTCGGTTGCCTGGGCATGAGCGCCTGGGCGTCGGGGCGTTCTTCGGACTCTTGATCCAGCACCGCGGTCAGTTGTTGCAGTTGCGCCTGGCTGATGTTCAGCAGCGGCCAGGCTGATGTGCATCTGAGCAGGCCCGGCGCTTCCAGCAATGCGCCGAACAGGTGGGCGGAGCGCAACGTCTCGCTTTCATCGTCCAGCGATGCCCGCATCCAGGCGAAGGTGATCAACTGCTGCAGTTCACCACCCAGTTCAGGTTTGCCTCGCACGCTGCGCGGCAATGTGTCGAAGTGCGCCAGCAGGTTTTGCCACAGCGCATCCAGGTCCCATGCGTGGCGGCGGGCGATCACGTTCAGGTCGCCATGCCCTTGCTCCAGCAACTTGAGCAACCAGTGCTCGATACTGATAAATGCATGGCCACGGCTTTGGCACAACGAGGCCGCCGCAGTCAGAGCCTGGGCACAATAAGGGTTGAGGCGACGAAGCAGGCGAGCAGGATGGTGGGCCATTGGGTGCGTCCTTGTTGAATGCATTGGGCAGCCGCTGAGCACAGGCGGCTGCGGGCCTTGTTGCGTTCGGCCGGGCAGGTGCAAGCACCTGCTCAACCGGGTAAAGCGCTGCCGGCAGGCACAACCCCACCTGCCGGGCGCGGTGCAATCAGGCAGCGCCGGGGCGCTCATTCCAGGCGTCGGAATGGATGATGTTGCCGTCCAGATAGGTCCAGGTGATCTTTTCGTACCGCAACTCAACCACCTCCAGATGGTTGTGCTTCTCCTTGGAAGGGTCTTTGATGTCGTGCATTTTTGACGCGACGTTCACCACCTTGACGTTCTCCAGCGTGGTGTTGAAATACTCGACCTCCTGCCCGGCATCGTTGATGCGGTACCACTTGAACTCGGCTTTTTTCAGCGTCTGGCCGGTGGTGACGGCCTTGTAGAGGTACGGGCTGGCAGCATCGATCTCCTTGCTGAACACGAATGGAGTGTGAATGCGGGTGCCGGTCAGCTTGCCGGTGTTGTTGTCGGTGGGGATGTACAGGCAGTGGTCCTGGGCGATCACTTCAATGGAGCCCTCGCGGCCGCCGACGTTGACCGACCCTTTAAGGTCTGCACCGCCGTCGTCCTTCAGCCACAGGTAAACGGGAATAGCCATTTGAAACTCCTTTTCTCAGTCGTTGAATGCCGCCGAATGCGGCTGGGGTTGCGCGCCTGATACCGCACTGGCCGGGACACAGGCCCCTGCAGCTGGCACCAGACGGATTTCTACGCGGCGGTTGGCCGAGCGGCCGGCTTCAGTGTCATTGCTGGCCACCGGCTGGCTGGCCCCCAGGCCTTGAACCGCAAAACAGCTATCAGGGAGGTCGCCCATGCGCTGCATCCACGCATGGACGGCTGCCGCACGGGCGCGGGAAAGCTGCAGGTTGTGCGGGTGTGTGCCGGTCGCGTCGGTATGGCCGGCGATTACGATGAGCCAACCCGGCTGGGCCTTGATGCCGACCAGGGCCTTGATCAGCACTTCGGTGGATTCGGGCTTGAGCTGGGCACTGCCGCTGCTGAACAGCGACAGGCTGTCCAGGCGCACGGCGCCGGGGCTGCCGGACGAGGGGGTGAGCGCAACCGGCTGACGATGGCCCGCGATTGCAGCCTGCAGCGGAACGCGCAACGCCTCTCCCCGATACAACCCCAGGCCAAGGGCCCAGGGTTCACCATGGCGGTAGTACCGATCCAGCCGCTGGGCATCCTGATGCAGCACCGCCAGCGCTGCCTCGCGCTGTGCGAGGTCGCCCGGGTGGGTTGCCGCGTGGCGCCGCAGGTCGTCGCTCACTTGCCGCATCAACAGCGTGTTCTGCCAGGCGGAACTCGCCAGCGCTGCACTGCCCGCCAACACGAACAGCCACACACCCGGCACATACACCTTGAAGCGGTCACGCTGAGGCGCACGCGTGGGTAGCAGGTGAAGCAGCACGTCCGGGAATACCGGAGTGTTGTCGACCGTACGTTGCCCGGTGTTGCTCCCCGCTACACCGGTTTGCCCATGGAGCCAGCGCTGCCAGAGGTTGTTGGGCACGGGCGGGACCTGGGGCAGGTTCGAAGTGATTGCAACGATGGCCGGAGGCTTGGCCAGGGCATAGCCAGGGATCGATTCGCTCAAGGCTGGGGTGACCCATTCGGCCAGCCATTGCGCAACGCTGTCGAGTTGCAAGCAAGCCCTCAAACGCGCCGGCTGTAGCGACCCATCGCCACCTGAGCGCTGCCAATCGTGCAGGCTCATGCAGGCGCCGTCTTCGTACACGCGGGGGCTGGCGCACCCGGCGTCCCAACTGAACCAGGCCCCGGTTACCGCTGCGCCAGGCAGATAGCTCATCACCATCAGCGGCAAAGCGACCCCACGCCTGCGAACCTTGGCCACCTGGTGGCTGAAGCCGCGCAGGCCGTTGGCCAGCACTGCCGAATCGGTGTGCTGGGTGGGATCCACCACCAGCAAGGTGCCAAGTTGCGCTGCCCACCCGGGCCTTGCCGCCAGCAGGTCGGCAACGACTGCGGTGAGCTGCCCTGCACGTGCCACCCGTACATAACACCCTTGCCCGGTCACCCGCAGCGCCAACTGTTCATCGGGGGCAGGACCGAAAAGCCCGTGCTGGCCGTCGCCACACACCAGCAGCACAGGATGCCGGTATGAAGCGGCAGGCAAGGCAGCGTTGCCCGCCATGTGCTGCTGGCGACGCACAGTACGGCGCCACTGCCAGGCAACAGCACCTGCGGTAAGCACCACTGCGCTGATGCGCCAGCCTGCGGCCATTGGCACGATAGCCAACAGCAGCACGGCAAGGGCCCCTGCCCATGCCCACAAGCCCAGACGCTGCGTAAGTGTCATGGGCACCTCACACCTGGCCCGGCACAAGTGCTGCGACCGCCTGGCCTAACACCCGGTCCAGCCCCCACCACACGCCGGCAAGCAGCAGTGCTGCGGCTAGCACGTTCAGTAGCGGTGACTGCAACCAGCGCAGGCGCGCGGCTGTGCGTCGCTTGCCGGCCTGGGTGATGACTGGCTGAGTGATGCCCAGCGGCGTGACCCGCGCCGCCAGCGCTTCCAGCACCTGCTGCCGTTGCGGGTCTGCAATGTCTGTGTACCTGCCCTTGAAACCGAGCATCAATACACGGTGGAAGGCCGTAAGAACCTGAGGGCTGGCGGCGGGATCCCGCAACACCCTGCGCATGTCTTCGTAAAGTGATTCACCCGCCTGATGGCGATTGAAGAACCTGGCCTGCAACGTCTGCTGTACCCAGGCTGTGCGCGATTCCCCTTGCGCATGGCGCAGCACGGTTTCATCGAGCAAGGCGCACTGCGCGTGGCTTATATGGTCGATGCTGGGCCCATCCAGTTCGGCCTGTTGCAACGCATTGCGCACGGCTTCTACCTGCTGCACACACACTGACCACAGGTGAGGGCCGTTGTGCACCGACGCGCCGTGGCACAGTTCGACGACCAACAGGTAGCTGCCGTGCAGCAACGCGTCGACGCACAGGCCGCCGGAAACTGAACCTTGCTCTACCGGGCTCATGTACGCAGTACCGCAAACAGTTCAAGCCGGGCGTCGGCGAAGGTGCTCGGCACATACAGCGCGCACACCCCGTGCGCCAACATGGCCCGCCCTTTGGCGTGCGCAAGGTCAAGGGCGAAGTACTGGTTCTCCAGGCGCAACGGGATGGCGGCCGGCACATGGCTGAGTGCTTGCAGCGGAACCCCATCGAGCGCGGCATTGACCAGATGGTCGACATCGTCCGGCGCCCCGACCTTGCACAGCCTGGGGAACAGGCTTTGCACTTGGGCAGCAGGCAAGGCACTGCGTACCGACAGATAGAAATCAACGCCTTCAGGTTCAAGCAGGCGTGGGTCATCAAGCCTGACCTGCCAGCGGTTGGCACCGGCCTGCGCAAGCACCAATGCCACGACCCGCGACGGCAGGCTCGCCTCCAGCAGGGTGGCGATGGTCCGCATCAGCTGCGGGAGGACGGCCTCCAGGTTACCGTGCTGGTAGGCCGGAATGCAGTGAAGGTCGTGGTCCAGGGAGAATGTCAGCAGGCTCCCGGCCATCTTGACCAGTGTCTGGTAGACCTGTTCGGGGTGGCGCGCCGGGTGGGCTTGCACGTCTGCCAACACCGGCTGGTACGAGTTCAGGGTATTGAGCAGCCAGAACAGCGTCACATCGGCAACGGCGAAGTCAGCCATGCGCTGGTTGCTCTCCCGACGCATGCCCATCAGGCGCTCGCGCTTGGCGCACAGCTGGGTGAGCAGGTTGTCCAGTTGCACCAGCAACCCGGGGTGAGCGGCAAAGCTCAGCAGCGGCGGTATATAGGTGCTGTCCAACTCCCAGCCACCCTGTGCATCACGCACCAGCCTGGCCACCGGGCAGGTCAGGTAATCCGCGTTATCGTCGTCCTGCAGGCGCAGGCTGAGCATATGTTCGAGCACCCCGACCGATTGCACGTCATCGCCATGGATGTCCTGGATCTCGCGCCATGCCTGACGGTAGCGCGTCGGGCGATCGAGCCGGCCGCCGTCGAACAGGCAGTTGCCACCGTTGGCCTGCTCCAGCGGCAAGGCCAGCACCACCGTGGCGGCCTTTGCGGCCTCCGGAAGTACCCGGGACAACTCCAGCGCCGGTGGCAGAGGGTCCATCCGTTCACTGTCGATCAACGTGCCATCGGGCATGCACAGGCACACCCGGCTGGCCTTGAGCTTGCCAAGCTGCAACGCATCGCTGTCGAATGCCAGGGCTTGCACGCCCCAGGGGTGCACAAGTGTCTGACGCGCAATACAGAGGTTGGCCCACGCCTCCAGGCGCGCCTGCTGCTGGAACTGCTGCGGGGACAGGACAGCCCCCGAAGCCCACAAGGGTCGGTCAATGTTCAAGTTTATGGCTCCTGCGGGTACTGCTACGATTTAGCCTTGGGCATCTGCGAGACTAATGACAAGTTGATATCCATGCCTTCTACCTGGAAGTGCGGCACGGCAAACAACTTGACGCGGAAGAAACCGGGGTTGTCTTCAATATCCTCGACAATCACTTTTGCTTCGCGCAGCGGGTGAGACGCCTGCAACTCATCACCCGGATCGGTCATTTCGGTAACCAAACCGCCTACCCACTTGTTAAGTTCCAACTCCAGCAAGCGACGGTCTTTGGTTGTACCTATGTTTTCTCGCTGTATGAGTTTCAGGTAGTGGGCGATACGCGAAAGCAGGAATACATAAGGCAATCGCGCATTGATACGACTGTTGGCGGTCGCTTCGGGGGTGTCGTACAGGGCCGGCTTGTGCGCGGAGTTGGCCGAAAAGAAACAGGCGTAATCCCGATTTTTGTAGTACGACAGCGGGATCAACCCCAGGTTGGCAAATTCGAATTCGCGGGTTTCCGGAATCATGATTTCCGAAGGAATTTTCGCCTGACTTCCCGTACCCAAGTCATACAGGTGAATAGGCAAATCAGTCACCGCCCCTCCCGACTGCGGCCCGCGAACCTGCACACACCAGCCATTACTGATAAAGCTCTTGACCATGTTGGCCGCAAAGGCGAACGAGGCATTGACCCATAGATACCGGGCATGGTCGGGGCCTTTGACGTCTTCTATATAATTGAAGCCGCGCACCGGCTTGGTGTCGGGCCCATAGGGCAATCGGCCGATGACACGCGGGGTATTCAAGCCGATGTAGCGCGCATCTTCACTTGTGGCGAAACTCTGCCACTTTATGTACTCGGCACGCTCCATGTAGTTGCCAATATCCTTGATTGCAGCCACTTCTTCCATTGTGCGCTTGCCGAAGAATGCCGGCCCTACGGCACCTAAAAATGGCATGTGCGCCGCCGCCGCCACTTTGGAAATGTTGCGCAACAGCGCAATGTCCTGAGGGCTACGATCAAATTCATAGTCCGAGACAGCCGCTGCAATGGGCTCCCCGCCGGGCGTGTCGTATTCCTGGGTGTAGGTATGCAGATAGAGGCCGCTTTGGGCAATTTCCGGGGCGTCTTCAAAATCCTGCACCAGGTGGGCCTTGCTGATGTCGAGCAACTCGATACGCACGTTCTGCCGGAAGTCCGTCTGATCGATCAGCGATTTCGCGCCGCGCCACGTAGCCTCCAGGCGTTGAAAGTCCGGGTGATGCATGACCGCATCGAGCTGGCGGCTGATTTGGGCATCAAGCGAAGCAATGTGTTCGTCCAGCAGCGCCCTGTCCAGGCGGTCGATTTTCGGTGCCGCACGCTTGAGCAGTTCAAGGAATACACTGACAGAGGCTGTTACACGCTCATCCGCAGTCGCTTCCGACAGTGCCTCGATGCTCTGGAACGCATCAATATTGCCCATGGCCGCTAGCGGCTTGAGATTGATCTTGTCGAACAGGGCGTGATAAACGCTCTGGTCTTTTTCCGCCAATACGGCAGCGCCGTGCGGTTGCACAGAGGGTTGCTCTTCGGTCATGTTTTACTTCCTGTACGTTCAGGCGAAGGGTGTTAGTGCGCGTCAGCAGGCATGAGCGCAGACAATTCCTTGCGCAACGCATCACTGAGGCCTTCATCTTTGAGAATACGCTCCAGCTCCGAGCGGAACGTCGCGTTATCCAGCAGGTTGGCTTTAAGCTCGCGCAACAGATTGCGCATTGCCAACAGTGCACGTAGCTGTGGTAATTGCCGGGCAACCTGCTCTGGCTCGAAGTCTTTCATGCACTGGAAATCAAGTGCCACGGCTGCGTCACTGCCGTCACCGGCCAGCGTGTTTTCAACGACAAACCTGAGCGAAGGCGAATAGTCCGCCATCACGCTATCGAAATTGTTCTTGTTGATGTTGGCCTTGCTGCGCTCAGACAGCGGCCGCTGTTCTTTTCCGTTGCTGTAGTCTCCCATCAGCAGGAGTTTCAACGGCAACTCGACTTTGCGTTGAGCCCCGCCGGTATGCAGGTCAAGTTTGATGTTGACGCGTGCTTTAGGCACTTCATCCTGAAAGCTGTTACTGGCCATGTGTTCTCCCTTGGCGTGAGCCGATTCGGATCAGTGGAAAGGAACAATGGACTGCATCTCAGGGAATTTCCATAGCTGGAGAGCACATCAGAAGAGACTTACAGCGACCGGTAAATATTCCTACAGCCAAATGGTTGTATCTATGAAATCCAACGACTCAAACGTAACAAGAAGTGAAGAGACTCAATAGCGAACAACAAAAACCCAATCAAGATGCACTTCACTAAAGAATGCGCGCAGCAGCCCTGTCAAGCCGTGTACAGTAACCCCACAACAACGCCCGCAAAGGAGCCCGGCCCATGACCGTGACGCTGTCCCCCCTGCAGATCGACTGCACATTCGATTCCGGCAACATTCAGGTGCTGGACGCCAGCAACCCGGCCCAGGTGCACCTGGCCATCCGCCCGGACACCCACAGCGGCCACTACCAGTGGTTCCACTTCAAGGTCAGCGGGCTGACCCCGGGCCAGGTCCATCGCTTCAGCCTCGACAACGCCTCGGGTTCCTCGTACAAGAGCGCCTGGAGCGGCTACAACGCCGTGGCCAGTTACGACCAGCAAACCTGGTTCCGCGTGCCCAGCCAGTTCGACGGCACGGCGCTGTCGTTCGAAGTAAAGGCTGAGCAGGAGCAGATCTGGTTCGCCTACTTCGAGCCCTACCCGCGCGCGCGCCACAACCAATTGATCGAACGTGCCCGCCACCTGCCAGGTGTCGAGCTGCTGGCCAGCGGCCGCAGCGTGCAGGGCCGCGACATTCCCCTGCTGCGTGCCGGTGACGGTGCCGATGGCAAGCGCAAGCTGTGGCTGATTGCCCAACAGCACCCGGGCGAGCACATGGCCGAATGGTTCATGGAAGGCGTGATCGACCGCTTGCAGGCCAACGATGCGGTGATCCAGGGCTTGCTGGCCAAGGCCGACCTGTACCTGATCCCCAACATGAACCCCGACGGCGCCTTCCTCGGCCACCTGCGTACCAATTTCAAGGGCAAAGACCTCAACCGCGCCTGGCAGGACGCCAGCGTCGAGCTGACTCCAGAAGTGTTCTTCGCCCAGGCGCAGATGAAGCAGTACGGGGTGGATGCGTTCATCGACGTGCATGGCGACGAAGAGATCCCCCACGTGTTTACCGCTGCCTGCGAGGGCAACCCGGGCTACACGCCGCGGCTGGCAAAGCTGGAGGATCAGTTCCGCAGCACCTTGTGCAGCCTGACCCGGGACTTCCAGACCGTGCATGGCTACACCCGCGATGAGCCCGGGCAGGCCAACACCACGCTGGCGTGCAATGCCGTGGGCATGGCCCATGACTGCCTGTCACTGACACTGGAAATGCCGTTCAAGGACCATGACGACGCGCCAGATGCCGTTACCGGTTGGTCGGGGGCGCGGTCGAAGGCACTGGCCGGGGCGGTGCTGGAAACATTGGCGAAGATGGTCGGGGATTTGCGCTAATAGGCAGACGGACGCTACACCCTGTGGGAGCGGGCGAGTCGATGCGTCGAACCGCCGCGAACACCGGCGCAGCCGGTGCCATGCACCGCGTTGGATTCTTCGCGGGCACGCCCGCTCCCACAGGGATTGCACCCGCTTTCAGGGTGCGACGGTGAAGGCTGTCAGAACTGCACATCCAGAATCACACTGTCAGAATAGGTCGCAGCCGGCGGCGTAGCCTGGTCGGTGTAGACTTTGGCGTTGTAGTTGAACACTTGGCTACCGGTGCCGGTTCCTGCACCAGGGTTCACATCCGCATCGGTACTGGCACGCCTTGCTGCCCCTGATGATCCCCAGCGTACCGCCCCTGCACTTTTGAAAATGTCATAAGCCAGGTAGTTGTTGGCCGACGACTTCATCCGCCGCCGTCCACCGGACACATTCTGCCCGTCATCCAGGCCCACCGTGTAGCTGCTGCCCTTGGTGCACGACACACTCAGGCTCTGGCTTACGGTGCCAAAGCCCGCCACGACCGGCGCGCTGCTGAAGTTGATGTTGGGGGTAGTGATCTGGCAATCGTTGGTCACCGTCAGGCTCACGCTCAAGGTCTGGCTGCCTGAACCGATGTCACGCCCCAGGCATAGCCCTAACGCACCAATACCCGAGCAGTAATTCCAGCTCCAGGCCACGGTCAGGTTCTCTCGATACACCCCAGCGGCAACGTTACTGCCTGTTATGGTTCGCATGTAGATCGGTACGGCCTTGGGCGTGGTGCCGCCGAGCAAGCCAAGCAAGTCGAGGATACCGTTGCGGGCAAAGTCGTAGGCCACGCCCCGGGTGATCGGGTAGCTGGTGCTGCTGTCGGCATACAGTGTGTAGGCAATGACATCGCCAGTCGGGCCGACCAACCCGCCTGAAGCAGGCGTGATCGTGGCGTAGAAATGGTCATTGCTACTGAGCAAGCTCAGCAGTGAACCTGTGCACTGCAAGCCCGAGTTAAGGCTTGACGCACTCTGGATGGTGTTACGCACCTGCGTCGAATTCAGGCTGCCAAATGCTGCCGGCGACGTTGCCACCGAAGAACATAGCGCCCACACCGAGCCCGCCGGCAGGCAAAGCATGCCCACCCACAGCCCCCGCAGCCAGGCATTCACCGGCACACCAATGGGCCAATCAAAGGCACCGTGCCCTGCGCTTCAGGCAGGTCGAATTCCACCTGGCAATGCCCGCCACCCTCAATGTCCACCTGCAAGCGGTTGTGCGGCGACAGGTTCTCCATGTACACCAGGCCATCCCAGCCCACCACGGCCTGGCTGCCACTTTGCTCGTGGGTAACGCGGCTGCCCAGCTTGAGCACCTGCTGGTTGCCGTCCACCAGTTCGACACTGGCCGCCATCACCCGCTTGAGCGGGAACTCCAGCAAGTAGCCGCTGCCCCGGCGTACTGCCACGCGCTGCTCCACCTGGGCGGCGAGGACATCTGGCGGCAGGTCCATGGGGTCGATTTCGTACTTGCCGCGGTAATAGCCGCTGCTGTAGGGCACCAGCAGGTGGCCGTTGGCGTCGGTGCGGCCGACCTCCTGGTTTTCGTAGCGCACCGGTACATCGGCGTAACCTGTGGTACTGACCACCACGAAGGCATCGTCAATACGGTTGGCGGCGAACACGCCGGCATCCATCCACACCAGCGAGCCACTGGCATCGGCCCACCGGGTCATCTCGCCGCTGCTGCCATACACCCCGGCCTGCAGCTGCACCGATTGCAGGCGCCAGGTGACGTCGGCCTGGCGGTAGGCATCGCGGTCACTGCCTGCGGCATAGCCCAGGTTGTAACCAACGCCGACGCCCGCTGGCACCGCACGGCTGTAGTTGACCCGTTGCAGGCTCTCGCCCTCCTTGCTGCGTTCCATGCCCAGCGCCAAGGTGCCATGCAGGTCGAACGGGATAACCACCTGAGCCTGCACAGCCCACTGGCTGTCACCCACTTCGCGGTTGGCCGACAGGTACACGCTGCTGCTGCCCCACAACGGCCTGCTGTAGCTCAGGTTGATCAACCGGGTGCGGGTGCCGTCACCGGCGCGCACGTCGAAGTAGCCGGCGCCGATGCTGCCGTACTCGTTCAGGTTCAGGCTGAGGGTGACCTGTTCACTGCTTTTGCTCAGCTGCATGTCCGGGGAATCGACACGGGTCAGGTCGGCATAGTCGCCGTGGCGTTGCAGGCGCTGGTAGCTGAAGCCGATGCGCTGGCTGTTGTACTGGTACCCCAGGGCTACCTGGTGCCCCTTCTCACCGTCGAAGCGGCTTTGCGCCAGCGCGGCGTTCAGCACGCCGTAGTTGCCCAGCCGCATGTTGCCGCCCAGGCCACCCAGCATCAGCGATTCGGAGGTTTCGGCGTGCGTTTCCAGGGTGAAGGTGTCGCTGACCCCGTAGCGCAGGCTGCCCGAAGCAACACCTGGGCCGTAGGCAAAATCGCGTACGGCGTAATCACGTCGCAGGCTACCTGCTGCCACCGAATAATCAGACAGGCCCTTTTGCAGCAGGCTGCTGGTAACGTAGAACGGCAATGTCGTCGACACCTGGCGGCCTAACGAATCGGTAGTGACTACCACCGCCTCGCCTGCACCATTGATGAACGGCACGTTGGTCAAGGTATAAGGGCCAGGCTGTAGCTCGGTGGTGCTGGACTTGTAGCCGTTGATGAACAGGTCCAGTGACGTCGGCACCGCCGCTTCGCCCGCGAACGCCGGCAACGGGTAAGTGACCAGGTCGGGACGCGCAGCGAAGTCACGCGACAGCTGCAGGCCGCCGACGCGCACCGAACTGCTCCAGGGCAAGGCGCCGGTCACGAAATCACCCGCTTCATAGGTCAGCAGGCGCTGCTCGTCGGTGAAGCGCCAGGTGGTGTCGTATCGCATGAAGCCTTGGCGCGTATCGTCCGCCTGAGCGCCATTGAACGACTGGCGCCATTGTCCAGTGCTGGAGAAGGTGCCCCAGTTGTCGAACAGGCGCAGCTCGTTCCAGGCGGCCAGGTAGGTGCCGCCGTCATCCGTGTCGTTCAGGTACAGGTCGTAGTTGAACAAGGCGCCGAAGCTGCTGCGGGCGTCACTGGCCGGGTACAGGTTGCGGTCGCCCACTTGCTGGTCAGGCAACCAGGCCGGCGGCACCTGCAACAGCAAGCGCTGGTTCTGGGTGTCGTAGTCGGTGTGCAACCCTGCAATGCTTTCCAGTGCCAGTTCACCCTTTGGGTTGCCCGGTAGCGCGATACCGGCCGCGCGCAGTACCTCGCTGTCCAGGTACAACTGCCCGGCCCGCTGCTGCACCGGTACCAGTTCAGCCCTGGGCATCTGGTTCACCAGCAGGTCGAGGTACAGGGTGGCATCGGAAATGGCTGAAAGATCTGTAGGCGGTGGGGGCAGGTCGTCGGCCAGCACCAGGCAGGGGCCGATCATAGCCAGCCCCAGGCACCAATGGCGGGTCTTCGCCTTCAGCCACTTCACACACGGTTTCCAACCATTGCCGGGTCCTCCCTGGCCCCTGCATTGCATTCAGTTGCTGGCTCATTGGCCTTGGCGGATAGCGTCCGCTGCGCCTTGGCCGTTGACCCTGCCCTTCAGCACGCTGGTACTTCCCGGCACCACCGGCGCCGGCCAACGCATGCTGGCACCTGGCAGCACATAGCCCAGCAGGCCCTCGGCCAGTGGCTTGCTCTGGCTGCCTTGCTGCACCACCACATCGGTCAGGCGCGCATGCACAGGCCCCGTGTTGCGCAGTTCAACGTAGGGTTTGCCCTGCACGGTCACCGGGCGCCAGCTGAGCTGCGGCTTGCCCACGCCCTCGGCATTGCGCTTGCCCTCGGGGTCGGCCTTGCCCCACAGGCCCTCGCCATACACGAACAAGGGCACCGAATAACGCATCTGCAGGCGGATGGCCGCAGTAGCGCCAGGCTCGGCCTTCTCCACCGGGATGGCGGGCGGGATCTCGTCGATGATGATGCGGTAGGCCTGCTCCTGGCCGGCTGGCGAGGAACCGGTGCGGGTCAGGCGAATGAGCTGCTTTTGCCCGGGGGCAATATTGGCCACCGGCGGGCTGCCGATGATTTCGCGCTGCGCCTGAAACTGCTCCTGGTAATCACCCTGGCGCCAGGCGAATACCCGTACCTGCAAGTTGGCCGGCGCGCTACCGCGGTTTTCCAGCCACAGGGCACCGGCCTTCTGATCGGCCTCCAGCACCGGGTCGATTGGCCAGATCAGCACCGAGGTCGCCGCCCCGGCCGGCAAGCTTGCCAGCCACAACAATCCGATCAATCCGTGCGCCCACTTCGCGCCTTCCCGCATGCAACTCTCCTTAGACACTTGTCGTTGGCAACGCTGGCGTTCACCAGGTCACCGTCACTTGCACCACATCGGTGTAGGTCCCTGCCGGCAGCGTGCCGGTCAGCTGGACCCGCCCGTACACCGGCAGCTTGATCGCCGTCGGGTCGGAATAACTCACGGCCACGCTGGTGCCTATTCCCAGGCTCTGGCTGTAGGCCGCATCCCGGTACAGCTGGTAGGCCAGCACTTGCGTGCCGCTCGTGCGCTTCAGGTTACGTGTGCCACTGGCGCTGTTCTGCCCGCCATCCACGCTCATGCTCATGGCCACGCCCGGCGTGCACTGGAACGTGACCGTGCTGCCGCCCAGCGAGGTGCTGAGGGTGCTGGTGGACAGCGCTGACTGCGTGCCATAGTCCAGCGTCCCGTAGCTGGTGACGCCCCCCACCACCAGGCAACCGGCAACGATTTGTGCCGTCACGGTGAAGGTACTGGTAGTCACCGCATTCAACGGTGTAGCCAGCAGCAAACCGGTGCCCGCAAGGCCCCACGTCAACCAGCGGCGCATGGTTCAGAACGACAGCTCGACTGCCACCGTGTCGGTGTATACCCCGGCAGGCAGGCCCGCCTTGCCCCGTGCCTGGCCGTACAGGTTGACGGTTTGGGCCACGCCGGTACTGGTCGGCAGGGTGATGGTGCCATCAATGGCCAGCAGCTGCGTGCGCCCGGCATCGGTGTAGAAATCGTAAGGCACGAAGTTACCCGCACCGTCTGCCAGTGCGCGCGTCCCACCCGACGACTGCCCGTCATGGGCGCCCGCACGCACCCGGATCGCCGGTACGGTGCCGGCCGAGCAGAGAATGCTCATGGCACCACCACCGCCGCCCAGCACCTGGCCGTTCACCGTCGTGAACAGGGCATCCTGGGTACCGAAGTTCAGGGCACCAAAGTTGAGCCCAGAGGTGCCTGAGCTGCCATTGACCTGGCACGCCGCAATCAGGGTCAACGTCGAGTTGATGGTCCCGGTCACCGTGGCGGCCTGAGCCTGGGAAGCCAGTGCCAGGCCAAGGCCTGCGAGCATGCAGCATGAAAGGGTCGTTCGCATCGGAGTCTCCTTGCGTGTCTACCAGTCCAGGGTCACTCTGAGGGTGTCGCGGTAAAGCCCGGCCGGCAGTGCGCGGGGTTGCGCCACTACCACACCGTAGATGGGAATCGGAATCTGCTGGGCGCTGTTGACGGTGAAGGCACGCGCCTGGCCGATGACATAGCGGCTGTTGCCACCGGGGTCGACCGCCAGCTGATAGGGGATAAGTTCGCGGCCATTGCTCAGGCGGCGTACACCGTCGTCGCCATTCAGGCCACCATTGATCCGCACGTTGAAGGCCCGTACTTCAGGCGTGCAACTGATCTGCAGGCTGCCCTCGCCGCTCGCCTCGTCAACCCGGCTGCGCAGCGGCTGGTCCCAGTTCGGGCCACGCTCGCCAAAGTCCAGCATGCCGGGGTTACCCAGTACCGCAGGTTGCGTATCGTTGCTGCTGATCTGGCAGGCTGCGCTGATCACCAGCCGCGCCTGGATGAAGCCGGTGGTGCTGCCATGCGCAGTACCACCGGGCACCAGTAGCGGGCCGAGGGTGAGCAACAGGATCGAAGTGCGGTTCATGGCATGGCGTCCTTGTGCATGGCAGCGTCCCTACCAGGTGACCGTGACTTTGAGCAGGTCGGCGTAAAGCCCTGCATTCGGTACCCAGGCCAGTTTGTCGATGCGTGCGAACAACGGCAGTTCGACCGAGCCGCTGCCTGGCACCCGCGCCGACTGGGCCACGCCCACCACCAGCGGCTCGCGCCAGGCCGCGTCGCGGTACAAGCGGTAAGGAATGGGCCGTGCCGTGCGGTCACTGCTGGCCAGGTAGCGCAGTTCGCCGACGCCACCATGCTGGCCGCCGTCGACGCGTACCTGGTAAGGGGTGTCGGGGTTGCACTCCAGGCGCGGCGGGCGCTGGTTCAGCAATACGCCACTGAGCGGTGCATCCGGGTTGTCCAGGCGCGCCGTCGCACCCAGGTCGATCTGCCCCAGGGCCTGGGCTCCCGCGTCGCGTGTCTGATTGACCAGCATGCAGCCACGCTGCACCAGTACCCGCACTTCCACGAGAAAATCCACTGCCACGGTACTGCCGCTGAACAACAGGCCCAACAGCACGGCCACCAAGCGCTCCGTCACCTTGTTATCCTTGTCGTTACTTCCTGAATTGAGCGTAGCAGCGAGGTAGCGCAACGGTGGTGGCATCAAGCCATTTTTTTGTATTAGCAATAAAGCGATAACGCCCCGTAAAAAAAGCCGGCACGGTGCAGAACCCCAGGCCGCACCTGTGCCTCCAATGGCCAAGAGCCGGTAAATGTGCTTGGTTTCTGTTAGGGTGAAGAAGTCTCATCCTGCGCCAGGCATATTGGCCATACATGGACGGACATGACAGGAGCGTTTTCATCGATGACTGCAGACAACACGCTGGCAGAAGCCATGGAACGCTGTGCGCGCGAACCGATCCACCTGCCGAGCAGTATCCAGCCCCACGGTTTTCTGCTGGTGCTGGACGCGGCCGAGCTTTGCGTGCTGCAGGCCAGCGAGAACGTCGAGCACTGGCTGGGCTTGCCGGCCCGGGAACTGATCGGGTGCAGTTTCGCCCACCTGGTCAGCGAGCACTTTGACCTGCGTACACAGCTCTCGCGGCTGCCCGAAGATGAAATCTTCCCCTTCCACATCGGTGACGTACGTTTGCGCCAAGGCGCGCCTTACAGCGCCCCGCTGCACCTGCTGGTGCACAGTCACGATGAGGTGCTGATTGCCGAATTCGAGCCCCCACGCTTGCCGCCAGACCTGGTCGGGCAAGGTGACTATTACCCGCTGGTGCGCAGTTTCGTCGGTGGCCTGCAACTGGCCAGCAGCCTTGAAGACCTGCTGCAACAGACGGTGTTGCAGCTAAAGCGCATCACCGGCTTTGGCCGGGTCAAGGCGTACCGTTTCGATGCCGAAGGCAACGGCCAGGTGCTGGCCGAGGTGGCCGACCCGGGCTACCCCAGCTACCTCGGCCTGTGCTTCCCGGCGGCAGACATCCCGCGCCAGGCGCGCGACCTGTACCGGGTCAACCGCATCCGCGTTATAGAGGATGCCAACTACCAGCCTTCGCCCCTGCTGCCAGCCACCAACCCGCGCACCGGCAAGGCACTGGACATGAGTTTCTCTGCGCTGCGCAGCGTGTCACCGGTGCACCTGCAATACATGCGCAACATGGGCACGCTGGCCTCGATGTCGCTGTCGATCGTGGTCGATGGCGAGCTGTGGGGGTTGGTGTCCTGCCATCACCAACAGCCGCGTGCGGTGGACCTGCGCACCCGCACGGCCTGCGAGCTGCTGGCCAGCGTGCTGTCGTTGCAGATCGAGTCTCGCGAGGCGCATGCCAGCACGCGCAAGCTGCTCGCGTTGCGCCAACACATTGTGCGCATGATCTCGTCCATGGCCGACCACGACAGCATCAGCGACGGCCTGCGCGACCTGCCTCACGTGTTGCTGGCTTTTGCCGGTGCCCAGGGCGCCGCGGTGATCTCGGCCGAACGCTGCGACCTGATCGGCAAGACCCCGCCTGAAGCCCAGGTAACCGCGCTGGTGCACTGGCTTGCCCAGCGCGCCGGGGACAGCGTGTTCCAAAGTGACAACCTGCGCCGCGACATTACCGACCTGCCCGAGCTGGCCGCCCATGCCGGCGGCGTGCTGGCCGTGGCCATCTCGCAGATCCATTCGCACTACTTGCTATGGTTCCGCCCCGAGCAAGTACGCACGGTGAACTGGGCTGGCCAACCGAGCAAGCAGGTGGGGCCACAGGGCAACCTCGACCCGCGGCACAGCTTCGAACGCTGGCAGGAAGAACTGCGCAACTACTGCGAGCCCTGGGACCCGCTGGTGATCGAGGGCGTGATGGAACTGCGCAGCGCAGTGCTTGGCATTGTCCTGCGCAAGGCCGAAGAGCTGGCGCAACTGGCGGGCGAGTTGCGCCGTTCGAACAAGGAACTTGAAGCGTTTTCCTACAGTGTGTCCCACGATCTGCGAGCCCCGCTGCGGCACATCGCCGGCTACACCGAACTGCTTGGCGAAATCGAAAGCCAGGGGCTGAGCGAGCGCGGCAAGCGCTACCTGCAGCATATCGGGGAGGCCGCGCACTTCGCCGGCAGCCTGGTCGACAACCTGCTCAACTTCTCGCAGATGGGCCGTTCGGCGTTGCGCCTGTCGGATGTCGACCTCAATGCACTGGTCGATGCCATTCGCAGCGAACTGGCGCCGGATTACGAGGGGCGCGCAATCGTTTGGGACATCGCGGCACTGCCCAAGGTGATCGGCGACCCGGCATTCATCAACATGGCCTTGCACAACCTGATCGCCAATGCCATCAAGTACACCCGTGGCCGCAACCCGGCACACATCGGCATCAGCGCCGCGCAGCACCCAGGCGAAACCGAAATCTGCATCCGCGACAACGGTGTGGGCTTCGACATGGCCTATGCCAACAAACTGTTCGGCGTGTTCCAGCGCCTGCACCGCATGGAGGACTTCGAGGGCACCGGGATTGGCCTGGCGAGCGTACGCCGCATCATCGAGCGCCATGACGGCCGGGTCTGGGCCACGGGTCAGATCGACCAGGGCGCCAGTTTCCACTTCACCCTTCCGCGCCACCCCGCGACCACCTGAGGTACCGCTATCACCATGCTCAAACCCATCCTGCTGGTCGAAGACAACCCAAGGGACCTGGAGCTGACGCTGCTGGCCCTGGAGCGCAGCCAGTTGGCCAACGAAGTCATCGTGCTACGTGATGGTGCCGATGCGCTGGACTACCTGCTGCGCCGCAATGCCTACGCCGAACGCGACGACGGCAACCCCGCCGTCTTGCTGCTGGACCTGAAGCTGCCCAAGGTCGACGGCCTGGAAGTGCTCAAGGCCGTACGCGCCACCGCCGAACTGCGCAGCATCCCCACGGTGATGCTGACCTCCTCGCGCGAAGAGCCCGACCTGCTGCGCGCCTATGAACTGGGGGTCAACGCCTACGTGGTAAAACCGGTGGAGTTCAAGGAATTCGTCGCCGCCATTTCCGACCTCGGGGTATTCTGGGCAGTGCTGAACGAACCCCCACCCGGCTCACTGCGGCTGAACCGTCGCGGTAGCAACTGAGGCCGCCGCGACGATGCAGCAAACGCCGCTGAAACTACTGATGGTCGAAGACAGCTCGATGGACGCCGAGCTGACCCTGATGCGCCTGGAACGTAGCGGGCTGCTCGTGCATTCGCAACTGGTGTTCGACCATGTTGGCGTCGAGCATGCCCTGCGCGAGGCCCGTTACGACCTGGTCCTGTGCGACTGCGTGCTGCCTGGCTCGTCCGGCACCGAGGTACTGGCCATTGCCCAGCGCCTGGCGCCAGACACGCCGTTCATCTTCCTGTCCGGCATTTACGGCGAAGAGCACGCGGTGGAGATGATCCGCCTGGGCGCCACCGACTATGTATTGAAGAAGAACCTCCCGCTGCTGCCCAAGGCCGTGCGCCGGGCGCTGACCGAGGTGCAGGAGCGCCAGCGCCGGCGCCGCGCCGAAGAGGCCCTGGCAGACGTTGAAGCGCGTGCGCGCATTGCCATCGATGCCGCCGGCATGGGCACCTGGGACTTGCGCCCGCAAGAAGGCCTGCTGCTGTGGGACGACCGCTGCAAGACCCTGTTCGGCCTGCCCACCAGCACCGAGATGAACCTTGACGTGTTCTACGCTGGCATCTACCCCGACGACCGCCCATTGGTGCGCCAGGCGGTGGAACACGCCATGCGCCCGGAAAGCGGCGGCCACTACCGGGTCGAATTCCGCATCGCCCAACCCAACGGGCTGGAGCCGCGCTGGTTGCTCAGCAGCGGCCAGTGCCAGTTCGTCGGCGACCAGTGCGTGCGCTTTTCCGGCGTGCTGCAGGACATCCACACACAGCGCCTGGCCACCCAGGCGCTGCGCCAGCTCAACGAGATGCTCGGTGAGCGTGTAGAGCGCCGCACCCGCGAACGCGACCGCGCCTGGGAGCTGTCGCAGGACTTGCTGGCCGTGCTGAACAAGGACCTGACCCCGGTCGCACTCAACCCCGCCTGGGAAGCCAGCCTGGGCTTTTCGCGCGAACGCCTGAGCCAGTCGTCCCTGCTGCACCTGCTGCCCGAGACCGATCAGGAACTGCTCCTCACCGAACTGGCCGCCCTCGCCCATGGCCGCACCAGTGCCCGCTTCGTCGGGCGCATCCTGCATGCCGGTGGCCAGCAGCGCTGGCTGTCGTGGATTGTGGTGCCGGAAGACACCCTGCTGTACGTGGTAGCACGGGACATTACCAGTGAACGCGAATCCGCCCTGGGCCTGGCCGAAGCCAACACCCGCCTGCGCGAGCAGATCAACGAGCGCGAACGCATCGAGGCTGCACTGCAACAGATGCAACGGCTGGAAGCAGTCGGCCAGCTCACGGCCGGCGTGGCCCACGACTTCAACAACCTGCTCACGGTAATCCTCACGGGCGCCAGCTTTCTGGAGCGCGACCTGGCCAAGGCCGACCTGGACAAGGCCCGCACGCGCCTCACGCACATTCGCGAAGCCGGCGAGCGCGGCGCCAAGCTTACCTCGCAGCTGCTGGCGTTCTCCCGCCGCCAGCGCCTGGAGCCGGTGCCGCTCAACCTCAACCAGACCTTGGCCGGCCTGGAAGAGCTGCTACGCCGCACCCTGGGTGGCAACGTCTCGGTGCGCCTGGACCTGGACCAGGCCCTGTGGCAGGCACTGACCGACCCCACCCAGACCGAGATGATCATCCTCAACCTGGCCATCAATGCCCGCGATGCCATGCCCGAAGGTGGCCAGCTGACCCTGACCACCCGCAACACCCGCATCGACGCCCACCCGCAACGCCCGGAAGACCCGGACCCGGGCGAGTACGTGATGCTGAGCATCTGCGATACCGGCTGCGGCATGAGCGAGGACGTACTGGCCAAGGTGTTCGAGCCGTTCTTTACCACCAAGGACATCGGCAAAGGTTCGGGGCTGGGCCTGGCCCAGGTGTTCGGCTTCGCCAAGCAGTCTGGCGGCGGAGTGCGTATCGACACCACGCCAGGCCTGGGCACGCAGGTGGCGGTGTACCTGCCGGCAGTCAAGGACCAGGCGGTCAGCGAACCGGTGGCACCGCTACGCAACCAGGCTATCAGCGACAGCGGCCACAACCGCACCGTGCTGCTGGTGGATGATGACCATCTGGTGCGCGACATGCTGGGTGACGTGTTGCGCCAGTACGGCTACCAGGTGCGCCAGGCGCACAGCGGCGAACAGGGCCTGGCCTTGCTGGACGAGCAGATCGACCTGCTGCTCACCGACTTCGCCATGCCCGAGTTCAATGGCGCGCAACTGGCGCTGGCAGCCCGTGAACGCTTCCCACACTTGCCGGTGGTGTTCCTGACGGGCTATGCGGATTTGCAGGGGCTTGAGCTACCGGGCAGCGTGGTGATCCAGAAGCCGGTGCAGGCGGATGAGCTGGCGAGGGTGCTGAATGAGATGCTGGGAGTCTCCGGATAACCCGGAACAGCGCAATTAAAACCACAGAAACGACAAAACCCAGTGCTTCTAAGCACTGGGTTAAATACGTTGCAACTTGAAAAATGGCAGGGGCGGCTGGATTCGAACCAACGCATGGCAGGATCAAAACCTGCTGCCTTACCGCTTGGCGACGCCCCTGTATCGGATGCAGCATTTGCTGCCCTGACAATTCCAACTGAGTGACAACTGGGTTGTTGTCTTGGAATGCGCGGCACTTTAACAACAAAGTTTCGATCTGTGAACCCCCTGATGAAAAAAAATTGCCATAAAACAGCGAGTTAGTCATTTTCACCTGCGCGGGTGGCTGACCTATCGCGTGAAGCGATCATTGCCGGTCACTTTCTGTATTAGTCAAAATGGCCGCCCTCGGGCAAGCTGCACGCTGCCCCGTCATCCCCCAAGGAGCTTTGCTTTTGTCTGCCTGGATCCCTGCCCCACTGCGCCAGCTTGGCCAGCGCCTGCGCGGCGCTGCCGCCAGCCAGAGCGAACTGCTCGACTGGTTCGAGGACAAAGCCCGCAGCCGGGGCTACCAGCTGAGTGACGGCCAGCAACGGGTGATCCACTGCATGGCCGACCAGCTGGCGCAGCTGGAACAAGGGCAGCCGCGCAGCCTGTACCTGTATGGTTCGGTGGGCCGTGGAAAAAGCTGGCTGCTGGACGGCTTTTTCCAGGCGGTGCCGGTCGAGGCCAAGCGACGCCTGCACTTTCATGACTTTTTTGCCCGCCTGCACCAAGGCATGCACCGCCACCGGGCGCTGGACGATGCGCTAGGCGCGACGCTCAACGAGCTGGTGGGCGATTGCCGGGTGCTGTGCTTCGACGAATTCCACGTGCATGACATTGGCGATGCCATGCTGCTCACCCGCCTGTTCAGCGCCCTGTTCGCACGCGGGGTGTTCCTGCTGGTGACCTCCAACTATGCACCCGAAGGGTTGCTGCCCAACCCGCTGTACCACGAGCGCTTCCTGCCGGTGATCCGGCTGATCAACAGCTCGATGGAAGTGCTGGAGGTGGGCGGCGATACGGATTTTCGCAGCCTGCCGGCCAACCGCGAGCATCAGCGGTTTACCCAGGGCCACTATGTATGGCCGGGCAATGCCGAACAGCGCCGGGCGCTGAACGTACCTGTCGAACAGCCGGTGATGCTGGAAGTGAACAAGCGCCCGCTGCGCGCACTGGCCGTCGATGGCCGGCGCGTGGTGCTTGGCTTTGACGATTTGTGCGAGAAGGCCACGGCGGTGATCGACTACCTGGTGCTGGCCCAGGCCTACGATGAATGGATTATCGACGGGCTGGATGATTTGGCGGAGTGTTCGCTGGCGGCACAACAACGCTTCGTCAACCTGGTGGATGTGCTGTATGACCAGGACCGGCAGGTGACGGTGATCGGCATAAGGCCGCTGGAACAGAGCCTGGACGGGCCACTTGCCGACCTGATGCGAACCCGCAGCAGGTTGGGGCAATTGCATCAGATAGCCCCATAGAACTGCACTGCCTGAACCGGCCTCTTCGCGGGCTCGCCCGCTCCCACAGGTACGGCGCAGGTTTCAGGGCCTGTGGTGTACCTGTGGGAGCGGGCATGCCCGCGAAGAGGCCAGTAAAGTCAAAACATCACCCGGCCCGGGGCAAATCCGCCAACACCGCCTCGATCTCCCCTAGCACCGCCGGGTCATCCAAGGTCGAAGGCGGCACATAGTCCTGGCCATCGGCAATCTTGCGCAGCACTGCCCGCAAAATCTTCCCCGAGCGCGTCTTGGGCAGCCGCTTCACCAACCGCACCCGGTTGAAACAGGCCAGCGGGCCAATCGCCTCGCGCACGCTGCCCACCAGGTCCACCAGCAATTGCGCCTCGGCAATGCCCTCGCCGTCCTTGAGCACAACAAGCGCCAAGGGTACCTGCCCCTTGATTTCATCGTGGACACCAATCACCGCACACTCGGCCACTGCCGGGTGGCAGGCCACCAGGTCCTCCATTTCGCCTGTAGACAGCCGGTGACCGGACACGTTGATCACGTCATCCGTGCGCCCCATGATGTAGACGAAACCTTCATCGTCCAGAAAACCGCCGTCGCCCGTGTGGTAATACCCGGGGTAGGTGCGCAGGTATGCCTGCAAGTAACGTTCGTGGTCGCCCCACAAGGTCTGGCTGCACCCGGGCGGCAATGGCAAGGCAATCACGATCGAGCCCTGTTGGTTGGGGCCCAGCAAGTGCCCCTCATCATCCACCACACGTACGTGATAGCCCGGTACCGCACGGTTGCTGGAGCCCGGCTTTGCCGCACTCCCTTCCAGCCCTACACAAGGCGCGGTGACCGGCCAGCCGGTCTCGGTCTGCCACCAGTGGTCGTGTACCGGCTTGCCACTGACCCGCTCCAGCCACTCATGGGTGCTCGAATCAAGCTTCTCTCCCGCCAGGAACAGCTGACGCAGCGAGCTGAGGTCGTGCTTGCGAATCAGCTCGCCCTCCGGGTCTTCCTTGCGAATGGCACGCATGGCGGTGGGCGCACAGAACAGCGCATTGACCTTGTATTGCTCCACCACCCGCCAGTAGGCCGAGGCGTCCGGGGTGCGGATCGGCTTGCCCTCGTAGAACACCGTGGTGCAGCCGCTCATCAGCGGCCCATAAACGATCAGCGAATGGCCAACTACCCACCCCACATCGGAAATGCCCCACCACACATCGCCCGCCTGCATGCCGTAGATATGGCGCATCGCATAGCACAGCGCCACGGCATTGCCGCCGTTTTCCCGAACGATGCCCTTGGGTTTGCCGGTAGTACCCGAGGTGTACATGATGTACAGCGGGTCGCCGGCATCCAGCTCGACCGGGGCCACCGGCTCTGCGCCGGCCAGTGCAGCCTGCCAGTCCAGGTCGCGACCCTGCTGCAGTTCAGCCTGCGCCTGTGGGCGTTGCAGCACCAGTACATTGCGTGGCTGATGCCGGGCCAGCTGCAGGGCGCGGTCGACCAGCGGCTTGTAGGCAATTACCTTGTCGAATTCCAACCCACAGGATGCTGTCAGCAGCAGCGTGGGCCGGGCGTCATCGATGCGCAGGGCCAGCTCGTTGGCGGCAAAGCCGCCGAACACCACTGAATGCACCGCGCCAATCCGGGCGCAGGCCAGCATGGCCATGGCCGCTTGCGGCACCATGGGCATGTAGATGATCACGCCATCGCCCTTTTTCACCCCTAGCTGGCGCAACAAACCGGCCAGGCGCGCCACTTCGTCGCGCAACTGGTTGTAGGTGTAGGCCTGCTGCACGCCGGTGACTGGCGAATCGTAGATCAGCGCCAACTGTTCGCCCCGGCCCTGCCCGATCTGGTGATCGAGGGCCAGGTAGCAACTGTTCAGGCGGCCATCGGCGAACCAGCGGTGGGTACCGTCGGCGTTGCCTTGCAGGGTGTGGGCAGGCTTGCGGTGCCAGGCCAGGTGCGCGGCCTGTTCCGCCCAGAAAGCGGCAGGGTCGGAAATGGAATGGGCGTAGCTGTGCTGGTAGCTCATATCGAAGGGAACCCGGTACTTGTTGTTATTGAAGGGCGAAACCTGAGTATGGACCGCTACACCCGCGCCGCCATGGGACTAAAGTCACAACCGACCTGCAAATTTGCAGACAACGCAAAAGCGCCCCATAACGGTGCAAAGCCTCTAGAATAGCCCACCCCTTCAGCCACCGAGCAACCCATGGATATCGAACAGGCCCGAACCTTTCTGGAAATCGTGCGTTGCGGCAGCCTGGTCGCTGCTGCCGAACGCCTGTTCGTGTCACAAACAGCCATTACCGCCCGGGTGCAGCGCCTGGAGCAGCAACTGGGCTGCCAGCTGTTCGTGCGCAGCCGCAATGGTGCCAGCCTGACCAGCGATGGCGAGGCATTCGTCAGTTATGCCAACCAGCTGGTGCAAACCTGGGAAGCGGCGCGGCGCGACCTGCCGCTACCCGAGGGCTGCCAGCAGGTGCTGCATGTGGGGGGTGAAGTAAGCCTGGGCAACCCGATGCTGCTCGACTGGGTCACTGCCCTGCACCGTGAGCTGCCCAGCCACGCCATCCGCAGCGAGGTGAGCGACGGCGAGTCGCTGCTGCGCAAGGTGGATATGGGCTTGCTGGACGCTGCGCTGGTGTACCAGCCGACCTACGGCCCGGGGCTGCAGGTGGAACAGTTGATGGAAGAAAAGCTGATCCGCGTGCGCCGGGTCTTGCAGCCAGAGCCGTACATCTACATCGACTGGGGCGAGGCCTTCCGCCGCCAGCACGATGCCGCCCTGCCCGACTGCGCACGTGCGGCACTCAGCTTCAACCTGGGCCCGCTGGCGTTGCAGTTCATCCTCGACCAGGGCGGCAGTGGCTACTTCCGCACGCGGGTGGTGCAGGCCTACCTGGACAGCGGCCTGTTCGAGCGGGTGCCGCAGGCGCCGGAGTTTACCTACCCCACTTACCTGGTGTACCCGCGCAAGCGCGACAGCGAAGCCCTGCAACAGGCTTTCGCTATCTTGCGCCGGCTGGTGGCTGCCGGCGCCAGCGACTGGTCACAACGCTGGGACCCGCTTATCTGAAGTGTCGGCCCTGTTGAGCATTTGACGCTTGAGGCCGGCGATCAGGTCAGTCTGGGTGATAACCCCCACCAGCTGGCCGTCATCGAGTACCGGCAGGCAATGCAGGCCTTGTTCGCACAGCAACGGCAGCAGGCGCTCCAGCGGGTGCTGGCTACTGACACTGACTACCCGCTGGCTCATTACCTGCTCCATGCGCACTGCCTTGCGGCCGAACAGCCCGCGCCAGCTGAAACGGCCACGCTGCATGGCCGGGCCGACCAGGTCACTGAGGCTGACGATGCCCACCAGCTTGCCGTGGCGCAACACTGGCAGGGTTTTCAGGTGGTGGCTGGCGAGCATTTTCCAGGCCTGCTCCAGCGTGGTATCGGGGGTGGCAAACTGCACATCGCGGGACATCACCGAGGCTGCGGTAATACCGCCCAGGCTACGTTGCAGGGCATGCTGCTCGGTGGCCAGGATGATGCGTTCCAGTTCGTCACGGGTCACGTCGACGAACTCGCCCAGCTCTTCCAGCGCCTGGTCCAGGTCTTCACTGCGGATGCCCACCCGCTCGCCGGGCAACGGGTCATGGGTGTGGTGCAGGTCTTTGCGCGGGACCGCGCCTTTCGGGTAACGCACCCCCGTCAGGCGGTTGTAGACAACCGCCACCGCCACCAGGATCAACGCATTGAGCAATACCGGCTCCAACAAGTGGTCGCCCAGCGCGGTCAGCCCCGAGTCGGCCAGCACAGCACTCACCGCTACCCCGCCACCCGGCGGGTGCAAGCAGCGCAGCAGGCACATCACCAGCAGCGAGATGCCCAAGGCGGCGGCGGCTACCCACAGCTCGGGGCCAAAGCCTTCGCGCATGGCCAGGCCGACCGCGCCGGCCAGGGCATAGCTGCCCAGCACCGGCCAGGGTTGGGCCAAGGGGCCGGAATGCACGGCGAACACCAGCACGGCCGATGCGGCCAACGGGCCCAGCAGGTGCAGGGCGATGCCGGGGCCATAGGCCAGGCTGGTCAGCCAACCGGCAAGGAAAAGGCCGAGCAACGCACCGATACCGGCACGCAGCCATTCTTTTGGGGGGATATTAAGGGGCGCCGGCAACAGCCGCTGCAGACGACTTTCGGAACGCGAGGCAGACATTTAAGTAATCGGGATCTGTAGTTTTTCTGATTAAAAAGAAAGCCCAGCCGAGGTGGCCTGGGCCTCGTATTGCGCGTGCAATACCACAAGGGGCTCCTTCCGTGGAGAGATGGAAACCGCAGGGTTTCGTGGGGGGATTTTGCCGGGTGGGAGGAGATTGGGCTAATTCAAAAAACTGCGGCTGTACTGCAATTTTTTTGCAGTACTGATATTTCTCGAACGCGCCGCTGGTCCTGTGGGAGCGGGCATGCCCGCGAATCAGGCGACGCGTTGGATGGCACCGGCTGCGCCGGTGTTCGCGGGCAAGCCCGCTCCCACAGGGATCGCGGTACCGGCACTAACGAGCCTTGCGCGGCAGGTCGATGTTTACGCGCAGCCCGCCCAAAGGGCTTTCCAGCAGCGCCAGCTGCCCGCCCCATGCCTCGACGATATCGCGCACAATGCCCAGCCCCAGACCATGCCCGTGCACCTGCTCGTCCAGCCGCGAACCGCGCTCCAGCACCTGCTGGCGCTGGCTCTCGGGGATGCCTGGGCCATCGTCATCGACCCACAGCTGGTAGCCCTCTGCATTCGGCGCGATGCTCAGCCGCACCTCGCTGTCAGCCCACTTGCAGGCGTTGTCCAGCAAGTTGCCCAGCAGCTCAAGGAAGTCCTCGCGATCCCACGGCAGCAGCAGACCGGGGGGTACGTCCCTGGCCAGCAGCAAGCCCTCTCCATGAATCATACCCAGGGTGCTCAGCAGCCCCGGCAGCTCGGCGTCACAGTCAAATTGCGCACCGGGCAACGCATCCCCCGCCAGCCGCGCACGGTTCAGCTCACGCGCCAACCGCTGCTGAATCTGCTCCAGTTGCTCGCGCATCTGCGCACGCACCTCGGGCAGATCTTTCAGGCGTTCACTGGACGCCAGGCTAAGCAGCACCGCCAAGGGCGTCTTCAACGCATGCCCCAGGTTGCCCAAGGCATTGCGCGAACGGCGCAGGCTGTCTTCGGTGTGGCTCAGCAAGTGGTTGATCTGCCCCACCAATGGCGCCAGCTCGCTGGGCACCTCGGCATCCAGCTGCGAACGCTGGCCCTGCTGCAACTGGGCGATCTGCTGGCGTGCCCGCTCCAGTGGCCGCAATGAGCGCGTCACGGTAATGCGCTGAAGCACCAGCACCAGGATCAGCGCCACCAGCCCCATGCCCAGGCCGATCTGCTGCATGCGCCTGAAACCCTCGCGCACCGGCGAGTAGTCCTGCGCCACGCTGATGGAGATGTCCTGGCCCAGGCGCCGATAGTCGGCACGCAGGGCCAGCAGTTGCTGCCCTTCCGGGCCTAGCTCGTGGCTATCGGACAGCCCGGGCGTGGCGGGCTTGGGCATATCCAGGTCCCACAGCGAACGTGAGCGCCAGGTGCCCTGGTCGAAATCGATGCGAAAGTAATAACCGGAAAACGGCCGCTGATAGGCCGCCGAAATGCGCCGCTCATCCAGCTGCAGGCCGGATGGCCCGCGCACCAGGGCCACCAGCAGGTTCTCGCTTTCCTTGCGCAGGCCGTTTTCCAGGTAGCGTTGCAGGCCGGCCTCGAATAGCCACAAGGTCAGTTGCGCCAGCACCACGCCGACCACCACCAGCACCGCCACCAGCCCAAGACTCAGGCGTGCCTGAATCGACTTCACGCGGTGCTCCCCGCGTAAATGTAGCCTTGCCCGCGCCGGGTTTCGATCACACTGCGGCCCAGCTTGCGTCGCAGGTGGTTGACGTGTACTTCCAGCACATTGGAATCGCGCTCGGTTTCACCGTCGTAAAGGTGCTCGGCCAGGTGGCTCTTGGAAAGGATCTGCTGCGGATGCAGCATGAAGTAGCGCAGCAGGCGGAACTCGGCGGCGGTCAGCTGGATGTCCACGCCATCACGGCTCACGCACTGGCGGCTTTCATCCAGGTGCAGGCCGGCAGCCTCCAGTGTTGGCTGGTTGGCCAGGCCGCGCGCACGGCGCAGCAGCGACTGGATACGCAGTTGCAACTCTTCCGGGTGGAACGGTTTGCTCAGGTAATCATCGGCCCCGGCCTTGAGCCCTTCGATACGCTCGGCCCACGAACCGCGGGCGGTAAGGATCAGCACCGGAGCGGCCAGCCCGGCGGCACGCCACTGGGCGAGCACATCCAGGCCCGGCAAGCCTGGCAGGCCAAGGTCGAGGATGATCAGGTCGTAGGGTTCGCTCTGGCCCTGGTAAACCGCGTCACGGCCATCGGCCAGCCAGTCCACGGCATAGCCTTGGCGCTGCAGGCCGGCGGTCAGTTCATCGGCCAACGGTACATTGTCCTCGACAAGCAACAGGCGCATTCAGTCGTCTTCCTCGTCTTTGAGCAGGGCACCGGTGCTGGCATCGAGCTTGATCTCGCGCACCACACCTTCCGCCGTCAGCAGTTCGACTTCATATTCGTAGCGATCGTCGTCTTCTTCCAGCTCGGCCTCCAGCAAACGCGCCCCGGGGTAACGCCCCAGGGCGGTTTCCAGCAATTGCTCGAGCGGCAGGATGACGCCCTTCTGGCGCAGCTTCAGGGCTTCGTCCTGATCAAGGTCGCGGGCAGCGGCAAGGGAGCATACGGCCAGCAGCGCCAGCGCGAGGTAGCGCGCTGGCCGCGGTAAGTGGATCATCAATGGTCCTGTTTGTCTTTCAGCACTTCACCGGTCTTGGCGTCCAGGTCCACGTCCCATTCGACGTTCTGCGCATCGCGCAACTCGACCTTGAGGATGTAGCGCCCGTACTCGTTCTCCAGCTCCGAGTCGGTGATGGTCGAGCCCGGGTGCTTGGCCTTGGCGACGTCCGCCAGCTTTTGCAGGGACTGCACGGTGCCGGCTTTTTCCAGCGCGCTGATTTCGTGGGCCGGGACATCGGCCAGGGCTACATTGGCGCCCAGGGCGAGGGCAGCGGCGGTGAACAGGGCAGTCAAGGTTTTCATCGTTCTTCTCTCCTGAGAACTGTGCAAGTTGGGTACGGGATCAAGACTAACCACCGGTCCTTAATTCAACCTGAAAACAGCTGGCGCCATGATAGCGCATGCGCGGTGGCACTCGATCTGATAGGCGCTGAAGATGTTGCGACGAGCTGGTAGACTGCGCGCATTATTGATTCACATAGAGTTATGACAGCGTGGAAATCTTCAAGGAATTCACATTCGAATCGGCCCACCGCCTGCCCCACGTTCCCGAAGGGCACAAATGCGGCCGCCTGCATGGTCACTCGTTCAAGGTCGGCCTGCACCTGACCGGCCCGCTGGACCCGCACACTGGCTGGATCCGCGACTTCGCCGAGGTCAAGGCGATCTTCAAGCCGATCTACGAGCAGCTGGACCACAACTACCTGAACGACATCCCTGGCCTGGAAAACCCCACCAGCGAAGTGATCGCCAAATGGATCTGGGAACAGGTCAAGCCGCTGATGCCAGAGTTGTCGAAAGTACGCATCCACGAAACCTGCACCAGCGGATGTGAATACACCGGCGACTGATTCACCCGGCTCACTGCCCCTGCGTGCTGCCCATGGCATCGCGCAGGAAGCTGGGGGCGATGTAGCGCTGGTAATGGGCTTCTGAAAGCAGAAAGAACTCGCGGTCGATGGCATCGCGCAATTGCGGCAGTTCCCAGCCGCGAAACTCTGGCAGCAACACCATGCCGTAGGCCTCCAGGTCACGGATCATCCGCGCCCCGCGGGCAATCAGCTGGTACGCCCAGCAATATTCCGACTGCTGCTCGACAAAGCGGATGGAACGCTGCTCCAGCTGCTGGCGCAGCAGGCTTTTGTCGAACACCTCCAGCTTGGCCATCATCACCTGCACCAGCAACTGCTCCAGACGCAGCCACACGGCGCGTTTCTGGTCGTCGTCGTACCCGTTCCAGTTGATCACTTCGTGGTGAAACCGCTTGCAGCCACGGCAAACCGTGTCTCCGTACACCGTGGAGCACAGGCCGACGCAAGGGGTCTTGATGGACTTGTTGGACATGAAAAACAACAGCTTGGCGGTGGAACACCGGCCCATGTTAGCCCTTTGTCTAACCAGGGTCACTCGTTAAAGTCATCTTCTGCGCCTTACCTTCGCGCTTTTTTTGCCGTAGAATCAATGCGCCTTTTCAAGGCAACAATGTCCGTTGGAAGCTGTTTTCAAAGCGTCACGAGCACAGTTAATCCGGTAGAACGGCGTTGGCCCGGGCCATGCATCCCTCGCATGCCCGTGCCAGCCCTCATCAGCTCCCCGTTCTGCAGGCGTAAAACTTTGAAAGCAGCTTCTGTAAGGATTCTTTGCGACTCTGGCTGGGCGGCCCACAAAGCCGTGGCAGCGCATGGGTGCATTGAATGCTGGATAAGCGTCCCGGACCCCCTTTAGGGACCACTGATGAGGGAAATAACTGTGCTTGAAGCCTACCGCAAACACATCGAAGAGCGTGCCGCCCTGGGTATCGTGCCCCAGCCGCTGAACGCCGAACAAACTGCAGGCCTGGTCGAGCTGCTGAAAAACCCGCCGGCCGGCGAAGAAGCCTTCCTCGTAGACCTGATCACCAACCGCGTACCGCCAGGGGTCGACGAAGCTGCCTACGTCAAGGCCGCTTTCCTCTCTGCCATCGCCAAGGGCGAAGCCAAGTCGCCACTGATCGATCGCAAGCACGCCGCCGAACTGCTGGGCACCATGCAGGGCGGCTACAACATCGAAACGCTGGTCGCACTGCTGGATGACGCCGAACTGGGCGCCGTCGCGGCCGAACAGCTCAAGCACACCCTGCTGATGTTCGATGCCTTCCATGACGTGGCCGAAAAAGCCAAGGCTGGCAACGTTCACGCCAAGGCCGTGCTGGATTCCTGGGCTGCCGGCGAGTGGTTCACCTCGCGCCCGGCCATCGCCGACAAGTACACCCTGACCGTGTTCAAGGTGCCAGGCGAAACCAACACCGACGACCTGTCCCCTGCCCCGGACGCCTGGTCGCGCCCTGACATCCCGCTGCACGCCCTGGCCATGCTGAAAATGGCCCGTGACGGCATCGAGCCATCGCAGCCAGGTTCGGTCGGCCCGCTGGCCCAGATCGAAGCCGTCAAGGCCAAGGGCTTCCCGGTTGCCTATGTAGGTGACGTGGTCGGTACCGGCTCCTCGCGTAAATCCGCTACCAACTCGGTACTGTGGTTCTTCGGCGACGACATCCCGTACGTGCCGAACAAGCGCGCCGGTGGCTTCTGCTTCGGCACCAAGATCGCCCCGATCTTCTACAACACCATGGAAGACGCCGGCGCCCTGCCGATCGAATTCGACTGCACCAACCTGGCCATGGGCGACGTCATCGACGTGTATCCGTTCAAAGGTGAAGTACGCCGTCACGGCAGCGACGAGCTGGTCACCAGCTTTGCACTGAAAACCGAAGTACTGCTGGACGAAGTGCGCGCTGGCGGCCGTATCCCGCTGATCGTCGGCCGTGGCCTGACCGAAAAAGCCCGCGCCGAGCTGGGCCAGGGCCCATCGGACCTGTTCAAGAAGCCAGAGCAGCCAGCCGACTCCGGCAAGGGCTTCACCTTGGCGCAGAAAATGGTCGGCCGTGCCTGCGGCCTGCCAGAAGGCCAGGGCGTGCGCCCAGGTGCCTACTGCGAGCCGAAGATGACCACCGTCGGTTCCCAGGACACCACTGGCCCGATGACCCGTGACGAGCTGAAAGACCTGGCGTGCCTGGGCTTCTCCGCCGACCTGGTCATGCAGTCGTTCTGCCACACCGCGGCGTATCCGAAGCCGATCGACGTCACCACCCACCACACCCTGCCAGACTTCATCCGCACCCGTGGCGGCGTGTCGCTGCGCCCAGGCGACGGCATCATCCACAGCTGGCTGAACCGCATGCTGATGCCTGACACCGTGGGTACCGGTGGCGACTCGCACACCCGTTTCCCGATCGGCATCTCGTTCCCGGCCGGTTCCGGCCTGGTGGCCTTCGCTGCCGCCACCGGCGTCATGCCGCTGGACATGCCAGAGTCGATCCTGGTGCGCTTCAAGGGCAAACTGCAACCGGGCATCACCCTGCGTGACCTGGTTCATGCCATCCCTTACTACGCCATCCAGAAAGGCCTGCTGACCGTCGAGAAGAAAGGCAAGAAAAACGCCTTCTCCGGCCGCATCCTGGAAATCGAAGGCCTGGACGAACTGACCGTCGAGCAAGCTTTCGAGCTGTCCGACGCCTCGGCCGAGCGTTCCGCTGCCGGTTGCACCATCAAGCTGCCAGAGAAGGCCATTGCCGAGTACCTGCAGTCCAACATCACCCTGCTGCGCTGGATGATCGGCGAAGGCTACGGCGACCCACGTACCCTGGAGCGTCGCGCCCAGG
Source organism: Pseudomonas sp. NPDC008258 (assembly GCF_042956345.1). Classification (NCBI taxonomy): domain Bacteria; kingdom Pseudomonadati; phylum Pseudomonadota; class Gammaproteobacteria; order Pseudomonadales; family Pseudomonadaceae; genus Pseudomonas; species Pseudomonas sp. NPDC008258. The sequence goes on along the minus strand of NZ_JBIBGE010000023.1, from coordinate 79,629 downwards.
CCATGGAAGCCTGGCTGGCCAACCCTGAGCTGCTGTCGGCTGACGCTGATGCCGAGTACGCCGAAATCATCGAAATCGACCTGGCCGACGTCAAGGAGCCTGTGCTCTGCGCGCCGAACGACCCGGACGATGCCCGCCTGCTGTCTTCGGTACAGGGCGAGAAGATCGACGAAGTGTTCATTGGTTCGTGCATGACCAACATCGGCCACTTCCGCGCTGCCGGCAAGCTGCTGGACAAGGTCAAGGGCGGTATCCCGACCCGCCTGTGGCTGGCCCCGCCAACCAAGATGGATGCTCACCAGCTGACCGAAGAAGGCTACTACGGCATCTACGGCAAGGCCGGTGCGCGCATGGAAATGCCAGGCTGCTCGCTGTGCATGGGTAACCAGGCACGTGTGCAGACCGGTTCGACCGTGGTTTCCACCTCGACCCGTAACTTCCCGAACCGTCTGGGCGACGCCACCAACGTGTACCTGGCATCGGCCGAACTGGCTGCTGTCGCTTCGATCATCGGCAAGCTGCCGACTGTCGAAGAGTACATGCAGTACGCGAAAGACATCGACAGCATGGCTGCCGACGTTTACCGCTACCTGAGCTTCGACCAGATCGCCGAGTTCCGCGAAGCGGCAGCCAACGCCAAGATCCCGGTGGTTCAGGCGTAAGCTAAGCAGCAAGTTGTAAGCTGCAAGCTACAAGAATAAGCCCCGGCAGCGATGCCGGGGCTTTTTTGTGTCTGCTGTTCCGGCCTCTTCGCGGGCTTGCCCGCTCCCACAGACACACCACACAGTCACGGCCTGCGGAGAACCTGTGGGAGCGGGCAAGCCCGCGAAGAGGCCGGCACTGGCAACCTCAAATCACAAACAACTCCACAAATCTGTGCACTGCCATCTGCTCCAGCTGTTGCTGGTCCTTGCACAGTTCAAGAATCTGCTGACAGCGCTGCCGCGCAAACCGCGTCGCCAGGTTGGCCCTGAACTTGGCCTCCAGCAACGGAATCCCCTCCTCCCGCCGCCGCCGATGCCCGATCGGGTATTCCACCACCACCTGCTCGGTACTGCTGCCGTCCTTGAAGAACACCTGCAACGCGTTGGCGATCGAACGCTTGTCCGCTTCCAGGTATTCACGGCTGAAGCGCGGGTCTTCCACCACTTCCATTTTCTCGCGCAGGCGGTCGATGCTGGGGTGGTTGGCATGGAACGCATCTTCATAGTGCTCCGCCACCAGGTGCCCAAAGATCAACGGCACCGCCACCATGTACTGCAAGCAGTGGTCACGGTCAGCCGCATTGGCCAGCGGGCCGCTCTTGGAAATGATGCGGATCGCCGACTCCTGGGTGGTAATGACGATGCGATCGATTTCATGCAGGCGGTTGCGCACCCGCGGATGCAGGGTGACCGCCGCCTCGCAGGCAGTCTGGGCATGGAACTCGGCAGGAAAACTGACCTTGAACAGCACGTTTTCCATCACGTAGCTGCCCAGGGCCTGGGGCAGGCGCAGCTCATACTGCCCGGCAGGCTTGAGCGCCAGGTCCTTGTTGGTGTGGCTGAACGATACGTCGTAGAAGCCCCACTGCGGCGCCGTGAGCACGCCCGGCACGCCCATCTCGCCGCGCAGGGCGATATCGGCCAGGCGCACACCGCGGCTGGACGCATCGCCAGCGGCCCAGGATTTGCGCGAGCCGGCGTTTGGCGCGTGCCGGTAAGTGCGCAGGGCCTGGCCGTCGACGAAGGCGTGCGACAAGGCAGAGAGCATCTGCTCGCGGTTGGCCCCCATCAGCCTGGCGCACACGGCAGTCGAGGCCACCTTCACCAGAATCACGTGGTCGAGGCCAACGCGGTTGAACGAGTTCTCCAGCGCCAGCACGCCCTGGATCTCATGGGCCATGACCATGGCTTCGAGCACATCACGCATCAGCAGCGGCGCTTCTCCCGCAGCAATGCGCTTCTGGGACAGGTGATCGGCAACGGCCAGGATGCCGCCGAGGTTGTCCGAGGGGTGCGCCCATTCGGCAGCCAGCCAGGTGTCGTTGTAGTCCAGCCAGCGCACGGTGCAACCGATGTCCCAGGCTGCCTTGACCGGGTCGAGGCGGTAAGCGGTGCCGGGGACCCGGGCACCATTGGGGACCAGCGTGCCTTCCACCTGGGGGCCGAGCAGTTTGGTACATTCGGGGAAGCGCAGGGCCAGCAGGCCGCAACCGAGGGTGTCCATCAGGCAGTTGCGTGCGGTGTCCAGGGCTTCGGCGGAATCGACCCGGTAGCCGAGGGCGTAGTCGGCCAGGGTTTGCAGCACCCGGTCGTAGTCCGGGCGGTCGTTGAGGTCCACGTTGGCGCTCATATCCAGCTCCCTTCAGAATTGCCGGGGCTGCGCTGCAGCCCTTCGCGGGCCTGCCCGCTCCCACAGGTACACCACAGCATTCAGAATCTGTGGTTACCCTGTGGGAGCGGGCAAGCCCGCGAAGGGCCGCAAAGCGGCCCCAACGAACGAAAGCCGAGCGCCAGTGGTGCGTTAGAAGCTATCGCCAGGTACGCGAACCCAGCCCTCCATCAGCACGCGAGCACTGCGGCTCATGATTGCCTTGGTCACTGTCCACTCACCATTCACCTGGCGCGCCTCGGCCCCGACGCGCAAGGTGCCCGAGGGGTGGCCGAAACGCACGGCGCTGCGCTCGCCCCCACCCGCAGCGAGGTTGACCAACGTGCCCGGAATGGCCGCCGCAGTGCCAATTGCCACCGCAGCCGTACCCATCATCGCATGGTGCAGTTTGCCCATGGACAAGGCCCGCACCAGCAGGTCGATATCGCCCGCCTGCACCGCCTTGCCACTGGACGCAGTGTAGGTGCTCGGCGGCGCGACGAATGCCACTTTTGGCGTGTGCTGACGCCCGGCAGCCTGGTCGACATTGTCGATCAGCCCCATGCGCACCGCACCATAGGCGCGAATGGTCTCGAAACGCAGCAGCGCCTGTGGGTCGCCGTTGATCGCGTCCTGCAGTTCGGCACCGGTGTAACCGATGTCTGCTGCATTGACGAAGATGGTCGGAATACCGGCATTGATCAGGGTCGCCTTGAAGGTACCCACACCCGGCACCTCCAGGTCATCGACCAGGTTACCGGTCGGGAACATCGAACCGCCGTCGCCGTCTTCGTCTGCCGCCGGGTCGAGGAACTCAAGTTGCACCTCGGCCGCAGGGAAAGTCACCCCGTCCAGCTCGAAATCGCCGGTTTCCTGCACTTCACCTTCGGTAATCGGCACATGGGCGATGATGGTCTTGCCGATGTTCGCCTGCCAGATGCGCACGGTGGCAACGCCGTTTTGCGGAATACGCGCCGGGTCGACCAGGCCGCTGCTGATGGCGAACGAACCCACGGCAGCCGACAGGTTGCCGCAGTTGCCGCTCCAGTCGACGAAGGCCTTGTCGATGCTGACCTGGCCGAACAGGTAGTCAACATCGTGTTCGGGCTTGGTGCTTGGCGACAGGATCACGGTCTTGCTGGTGCTGGAAGTGGCGCCGCCCATGCCGTCGATCTGCTTGCCATAGGGGTCGGGGCTACCGATTACCCGCAGCAGCAGGGCATCGCGCGCCGGGCCGGGGATTTGCGCCTGCTCGGGCAGGTCTTGCAGGCGGAAGAACACGCCTTTGCTGGTGCCGCCACGGATGTAGGTGGCGGGGATTTTTACTTGAGGTGCGTGTGCCATTGCTCTGCTGTCCTGTCTGAAATGCATGAACCCCGGGGCTGCTGTGCAGCCCATCGCCGGCAAGCCAGCTCCCACAGGGATCGCAGGGATCCTGAGGCCCATGCGGCCCCTGTGGGAGCTGGCTTGCCGGCGATGGGCCGCAAAGCGGCCCCCGCGCTTATGATTAGGGGGTCGCCTCGAGGAAGTCCTGGGCAAAGCGCTGCAACACCCCTCCCGCCTCGTAGATCGATACTTCCTCGGCGGTGTCCAGGCGGCAGGTCACCGGCACTTCCAGGCGCTCGCCATTGCTACGGGTAACCACCAGGGTCAAGGTCGCCCTTGGCGTGCGCGCACCCAGCACGTCGTAGGTCTCGCTACCGTCCAGGCCCAGGGTCTTGCGGTCGGTGCCCGGCTTGAACTCCAGCGGCAGCACGCCCATGCCCACCAGGTTGGTGCGGTGAATGCGCTCGAAGCCTTCGGCAACGATAGCCTCGACACCTGCCAGGCGCACTCCCTTGGCGGCCCAGTCGCGGGACGAACCCTGACCGTAGTCGGCGCCAGCAACGATGATCAGCGGCTGCTTGCGCTCCATGTACGTCTCGATCGCCTCCCACATGCGGGTGACCTTGCCTTCTGGCTCGATACGCGCAAGCGACCCCTGCTTCACGCTGCCGTCGTCCTTGCGCACCATTTCGTTGAACAGCTTGGGGTTGGCGAAGGTGGCGCGCTGGGCGGTCAAGTGGTCGCCACGGTGGGTGGCGTAGGAGTTGAAGTCCTCTTCCGGCAAGCCCATTTTTGCCAGGTATTCGCCGGCAGCACTGTCGAGCATGATGGCGTTGGACGGCGACAGGTGGTCGGTGGTGATGTTGTCCGGCAGCACCGCCAGCGGGCGCATGCCGCGCAGGGTGCGTTCACCGGCCAGGGCACCTTCCCAATACGGCGGGCGACGGATGTAGGTGCTCATCGGGCGCCATTCGTACAGCGGCGCCACCTTCGGCCCACGGTCTTCCTCGATGGCGAACATCGGGATGTACACCTTGCGGAACTGCTCTGGCTTGACCGCAGCACGCACCACGGCGTCGATTTCTTCATCGCTGGGCCAGATGTCCTTGAGGCGGATTTCCTTGCCATCGACCACGCCCAGCACATCCTTCTCGATGTCGAAGCGGATGGTACCGGCGATGGCGTAGGCCACCACCAGTGGCGGCGAAGCCAGGAACGCCTGCTTGGCGTAAGGGTGGATACGCCCGTCGAAGTTGCGGTTGCCCGACAGCACGGCAGTGGCGTACAGGTCGCGGTCGATGATCTCTTGCTGAATGGCCGGGTCGAGTGCGCCCGACATGCCGTTGCAAGTGGTGCAGGCGAAGGCGACGATGCCAAAACCGAGCTGCTCCAGCTCCTTCTCCAGGCCGGCCTCTTGCAGGTACAGCTGCACGGCCTTGGAGCCCGGTGCCAGCGATGACTTGACCCACGGCTTGCGGGCCAGGCCCAGCTTGTTGGCATTACGCGCGATGAGGCCGGCGGCAATTACGTTGCGCGGGTTACTGGTGTTGGTGCAGCTGGTGATGGCGGCAATGATCACGGCACCGTCAGGCATCTGCCCCGGCACATCTTGCCAGTTGCCGGCAATGCCTTTGGCGGCCAGGTCGCTGGTGGCGACGCGTGCATGCGGGTTGGACGGGCCTGCCATGTTGCGCACCACGCTCGACAGGTCGAAGCTCAGGGTGCGCTCATAGACGGCGCCGCTCAGGCTGTCGGCCCACAGGCCGGTAGCCTTGGCGTAGGTTTCCACCAGCTTGACCTGCTGCTCTTCACGGCCGGTCAGGCGCAGGTAGTCGATGGTCTGCTGGTCGATGGCGAACATCGCTGCAGTGGCGCCGTATTCCGGGGCCATGTTGGAGATGGTGGCGCGGTCGCCCAGGGTCAGGGCGCGGGCACCCTCGCCGTGAAACTCCAGGTACGCGCCGACGACTTTCTGTTTACGCAGGAACTCGGTCAGGGCCAGCACTAGGTCGGTGGCGGTGATGTTCGGCGCCAGCTTGCCGGTCAGCTCGACGCCGACGATTTCCGGCAGGCGCATCCACGAGGCGCGGCCGAGCATCACGTTTTCGGCTTCCAGGCCGCCGACGCCGATGGCGATCACGCCCAAGGCGTCGACATGCGGGGTGTGGCTGTCAGTGCCGACGCAAGTGTCCGGGTAGGCCACGCCGCGGTCGTTGTGGATGACCGGCGACATCTTCTCCAGGTTGATCTGGTGCATGATGCCGTTGCCCGGCTGGATCACGTCGACGTTCTTGAACGCCTTCTTGGTCCAGTTGATGAAGTGAAAACGGTCTTCGTTGCGGCGATCCTCGATGGCACGGTTCTTTTCGAACGCCTGTGGGTCGAAACCACCACACTCGACGGCCAGCGAGTGGTCGACGATCAGCTGCACCGGCACCACCGGGTTGACGGCGGCCGGGTCACCGCCTTTGTCGGCAATGGCGTCACGCAGGCCGGCAAGGTCGACCAGCGCTGTCTGGCCGAGGATGTCGTGGCACACCACGCGGGCCGGGAACCACGGGAAGTCGAGGTCGCGCTGGCGCTCGATCAGCTGGCCCAGCGAGGCATTGAGGGTGGCCGGGTCACAGCGGCGCACGAGGTTTTCGGCGAGCACGCGGGAGGTGTATGGCAGGCCGTCGTAGGCGCCAGGCTTGATCGCCTCGACCGCCGCACGGGCATCGAAGTAGTCCAGGTCAGTGCCTGGCAGGTGCTTGCGGTATGCAGTGTTCATCATGGAATCAGGCTCGGTCACAGGGTTCGGAAGGTTTCGCCGGCCCTGTGGGAGCGGGCGTGCCCGCGAATGCGTCAGCAGGTGCAAAACGGTTGCCAGTACGGACGCATTCGCGGGCACGCCCGCTCCCACAGGGGAAACGGGTTGCCTCTCTATATCTATTCAGCGCTGCTCGATCGGCACGAACTGGCGCTGTTCGACGCCGACATACTCGGCGCTCGGGCGGATGATGCGGTTGTTGGCGCGCTGCTCGAACACGTGCGCCGCCCAGCCGGTCAGGCGCGAGCAAACGAAGATCGGGGTGAACAGCTTGGTCGGGATGCCCATGAAGTGATACGCCGAGGCATGGTAGAAGTCGGCGTTGGGGAACAGGCGCTTCTGCTCCCACATGGTTTTGTCGATGGCTTCGGACACCGGGTACAGCACCGTGTCGCCCACTTCGTCGGCCAACTGCTTCGACCAGCCCTTGATCACCTCGTTGCGCGGGTCGGACTCTTTGTAGATGGCATGGCCAAAGCCCATGATCTTGTCCTTGCGTTCCAGCATGCGCAGCAGCTCGGCGGTGGCGTCCTGCGGGCTCTGGAAGCGCTCGATCAGCTCCATTGCCGCTTCGTTGGCACCCCCGTGCAGCGGGCCGCGCAGCGAGCCGATGGCGGCGGTGACGCAGGAGTACAGGTCGGACAGGGTCGAGGCGCAGACGCGGGCGGTGAAGGTAGAGGCGTTGAACTCATGCTCGGCGTACAGGATCAGCGACACGTTCATGACCTTGACGTGCAGCGCGCTTGGCTTCTTGCCGTGCAGCAGGTGCAGGAAATGGCCGCCAAGGGTGTCTTCGTCGCTGGTGCAATCGATGCGCACACCGTCATGGGTGAAGCGGTACCAGTAGCACATCACGGCCGGGAACAGCGCCAGCAAGCGGTCAGTCTTGTCGCGCTGGGCTTCGAACGTCAGCTCTGGCTCCAGGGTGCCCAGCACCGAGCAACCGGTGCGCATCACGTCCATCGGGTGGGCGTCACGCGGGATGCGTTCCAGCACTTCCTTCAGCGCTTGCGGCAGGTCACGCAGGCCCTTGAGCTTGCGCTTGTAGTCTGCCAGTTCGGCCTGGGTTGGCAGCTCGCCGTACAGCAGCAGGTAAGCGACCTCCTCGAATTCGGCACCGGCTGCCAGGTCGCGCACGTCGTAACCGCGGTAGGTGAGCCCGGCACCGGCCTGGCCCACAGTCGACAGTGCGGTCTGGCCGGCCACCTGACCGCGCAGGCCTGCGCCACTGAGTACTTTCGCTTCGGCCATGGTGTTTCTCCTTTCTTGAATTTGTTATGGATTTTTTCTGGCTAATTCAGGGTGTTGCTCAGCCCTTTTTCTGGGCAAACAGCGCGTCGAGGCTCTGCTCGAAGGCGTGGTAGCCAATGGCATCGTAGAGCTCCATGCGGGTCTGCATGGTGTCGATCACGTTCTTTTGCGTGCCGTCGCGGCGCAGCGCGGTGTAGACGTTTTCGGCCGCCTTGTTCATGGCGCGGAACGCCGACAGCGGGTACAGCACCAACGAAACATCGACCGAGGCCAGCTCTTCGGTGGTGTACAACGGCGTGGCGCCGAATTCGGTGATGTTGGCCAGAATCGGTGCCTTCACCCGATCAGCGAACGTCTTGTACATCTGCAGTTCGGTGATGGCTTCCGGGAAGATCATGTCGGCGCCAGCCTCGATGCACGCCTCGGCGCGATCAAGGGCAGCGTTCAGGCCTTCGACGGCCAGGGCGTCGGTACGTGCCATGATCACAAAGCTGTCGTCGCTGCGGGCATCGACGGCGGCCTTGATGCGGTCGACCATTTCCTGCTGGCTGACGATTTCCTTGTTGGGGCGGTGGCCACAGCGTTTGGCGCCAACCTGGTCCTCGATATGGATCGCGGCAGCGCCGAACTTGCTCATCGAGCGCACGGTGCGGGCGACGTTGAAGGCTGACGCACCAAAGCCGGTGTCGACATCCACCAGCAACGGCACATCGCACACATCAGTGATACGGCGCACATCGGTGAGCACGTCGTCCAGGCCAGTGATGCCCAGGTCCGGCAGGCCCAGCGAGCCAGCGGCCACGCCGCCACCAGACAGGTAGATGGCCTTGAAGCCGGCGCGCTTGGCCAGCAGGGCGTGGTTGGCATTGATGGCGCCAACCACTTGCAGCGGGTGTTCAGCGGCAACGGCGTCGCGAAAGCGCTGGCCGGGGGTGCTCTTCACAGTCATTTCTCACCTCGTGGGCTGTTGTTGTGGGCGTCCAGATAGTGACGCTCGATATTGCGCCTGGATGCGCCGATGTGGCGGCGCATCAGAAGTTCGGCCAGCTCGCCGTCACGGTCGGCGATAGCATCGAGAATGCGGTGATGCTCGGCAAAGGCCTGGCGTGGCCGGTTGGGCGTGGCAGAGAACTGGATGCGGTACATGCGCACCAATTGGTACAGTTCGCCGCACAGCATCTTGACCAGGGTCTGGTTGCCGCTGCCCTGGATGATCCGGTAATGGAAGTCGTAGTCGCCTTCCTGCTGGTAATACCCCAGGCCAGCCTGGAATGCGGCATCCCGCTCGTGGGTGTCGAGCACCCGGCGCAGCTCGTCGATATCGGCCTGGCTCATGCGTTCGGCCGCCAGGCGGCAGGCCATCCCTTCCAGCGACTCGCGGATTTCGTACAGCTCGATCAGCTCGGCGTGGTTCAGCGAAACCACGCGCGCCCCAACATGCGGCACGCGCACCAGCAGGCGCTGGCCTTCGAGGCGGTGGATGGCCTCGCGCAGCGGCCCGCGGCTGATGCCATAGGTGCGCGCCAGCTCCGGCTCGGAAATCTTGCTGCCGGGGGCGATTTCACCCTTGACGATGGCCGCCTGGATACGCCGGAAGACGTTTTCGGACAAGGTTTCCGTTTCGTCTGCCTGTACCGGGCTGGGGGTGGAAAGGTCTTGCATATTGTCGACACCTTGAAAATCAATACGCCAGAAATTAGCGAATCAAGGCGTTCCAGTCAAAGACAAAATGAATATTGTCGACAATCGTCTAAGAACGAACTAACCCTACCCCGTCGCTGTCAGATCGCGCACCGCTGGCGTCAAGACGTCGGCGTGATAGAATGCCGCGCCTCCGATGGAGTATGGATAGCCTGTCTGTCATCCATTCATGCTTGTTGACAGATGAACGAGGAAGCTTGCGCAGTAGTTGCCAGTCGCCTTGCCCCGAACCTTGCACAGTACCGCGCCAGGAATATGAGACTTACACCCGTTTTATTGCTGCTATGCCTCACCCTGCTGCCGGCCCTTGGCCAAGCGGCGGGCAAGACCGTGTACGGTCTCAACGAATATGCCCGCCTGGGCGACCTGGACCTGGAAGTGGCCGCCAAGCTCGACACCGGTGCCAAGACCGCGTCGCTCAGCGCCCGCGATATCAAACGGTTCAAGCGCAACGGCGAAAGCTGGGTGCGCTTCTACCTGGCCATCGATGCCGCCCACTCGCACCCGATCGAACGCCCACTGGCACGCGTGAGCAAGATCAAGCGCCGGGCCGGCGACTACGATGCAGAGTCAGGCAAGGCCTACACGGCCCGCCCGGTCATCGAACTTGAAATCTGCATGGGCCAGGCCATGCGCACCATCGAAGTCAACCTCACCGACCGCAGCGCCTTCCAGTTCCCGCTGCTTATCGGCTCCGAGGCGCTCAAGCACTTCGATGCGCTGGTCGACCCAAGCCTTAAATACGCGGCCGGCAAACCTGCCTGTGCCACCGACGCTCCCAAAGCAGAGTAATCCCGATGCGCTCTCTTACCCTCCATCTGAAAGTCCTGATCACCGTACTGGTGCTACTGGGCGTGGCGGTCACGGCTTATCAGATCTTCTTCCTCGGCATCCCGGTGACCGAGGATGAAACCGACGACCTGTGGAACATCGACGCCAAGGTCGAGTTCGTGGCCAGCACCAAGGATCCGGTGAAGATCCAGATGTTCGTGCCGCCGCTGAACCGCGACTACGTCAGCCTCAACGAGAGCTTCATCTCCAACAACTACGGGGTCAGCGTCAACCGTGCCGATGGCAACCGCAAGGTGACCTGGTCGGCCCGCCGCGCCAACGGCAACCAGACCCTCTACTACCGCCTGGTACTGACCAAGCGCTACAGCAACGAAAAAACCACGGTAAAAGGCCCGACCTTCCGTGACAGCCTGGCCATCGAAGGCCCCGAGAAAATCGCCGCCGAAGCGCTGATGGCACCCATCCGCCAGCATTCGGCCGACGTCGAGACGTTTGTCAGCGAGACCATCAAGCGGGTCAACAACCTCAACGACGACAACGTCAAGCTGCTGCTCGCCGGTGACACTTCGCCGATGAAGAAGGCCCAGGTCATCGACCTGCTGCTGTCGATTGCCCACGTACCGATGGAGAAGGTGCACACCATCCGCCTGGTGGCCGACACCCCGCAAACCCCGGAACTGTGGCTGCGTAGCTTCAACGGTAACGACTGGCTGTACTTCAACCCGGACACCGGCGAACAAGGCCTGCCTAGCGACCGCCTGCTGTGGTGGACCGGTGATGACAACCTGATCACCGTCGACGGCGGCAAGAAAGCCAATGTCACCTTCAGCATGAACAACAGCGAGATGAACGCCATCCGCCTGGCCAAGCTGACCGACGAGAACACCGACGCCGACTTCCTTGAGTACTCGCTGTACAGCCTGCCGCTGCAAACCCAGCAAACCTTCATGATCATGGTGATGATCCCGATCGGCGTGCTGGTGATCCTGGTATTGCGCAACCTGATCGGCCTGCAGACCCTGGGTACCTTCACCCCGGTGCTGATCGCCCTGGCCTTCCGCGAGACCCAGCTGGGCTTCGGGATCGTGCTGTTCACGGTGATCACGGCATTGGGCCTGTCACTGCGCTCGTACCTGGAACACCTCAAGTTGCAGATGCTGCCGCGGCTATCGGTGGTGCTGACCTTCGTCGTGGTGCTTATCGCCGCCATCAGCCTGTTCAGCCACAAGCTGGGCCTTGAGCGCGGGTTGTCGGTGGCACTGTTCCCGATGGTGATCCTGACCATGACCATCGAGCGCCTGTCGATCACCTGGGAAGAACGTGGTGGTGGCCATGCCATGAAAGTGGCCATCGGCACGCTGTTCGCCGCCTCCCTGGCGCACCTGCTGATGATGGTGCCGGAGCTGGTGTACTTCGTGTTCACCTTCCCGGCCGTGCTGTTGATTCTGGTGGGCTTCATGCTGGCAATGGGCCGCTACCGTGGCTACCGCCTGACCGAGCTCGTGCGCTTCAAGGCATTCCTGAAGAAGGCTGACGCCTGATGTTTGGCCTGATCAAGACGTGGAAAGCCCTGGAGGCCCGGGGCATCATGGGTATCAACCGGCGCAACGCGGACTACGTGTTGAAGTACAACAAGCGCCACTTGTACCCGATTGTCGACGACAAGATCATCACCAAGGAGCGCGCCCTGGCGGCCGGTATCCATGTGCCGGAAATGTACGGCATCATCGAAACCGAGAAAGAAATCGAGAAGCTCGACCAGATCATTGGCGGGCGCAGCGATTTCGTCATCAAGCCGGCGCAAGGCGCTGGCGGTGACGGCATTCTGGTGATTGCCGACCGCTTCGAGGACCGCTACCGCACGGTGTCGGGCAAGATCATCAGCCACGAGGAAATCGAGCACCAGATCTCGAGCATCCTCACCGGCCTGTACTCACTGGGCGGCCACCGCGACCGTGCGCTGATCGAGTACCGGGTCACGCCTGACCAGATCTTCAAGAGCATCAGCTACGAAGGCGTGCCGGACATCCGCATCATTGTGCTGATGGGCTACCCGGTCATGGCCATGCTGCGCTTGCCGACCCGCCAGTCGGGCGGCAAGGCCAACCTGCACCAGGGCGCTATTGGCGTGGGCGTAGACCTCGCCACCGGTGTGACCCTGCGCGGCACCTGGCTGAACAACATCATCAGCAAGCACCCGGACACCACCAACGCCGTGGACGGCGTGCAGTTGCCGAACTGGGACGGTTTCATGAAGCTGGCTGCCGGCTGCTATGAACTGTGCGGGCTGGGCTACATTGGCGTGGACATGGTGCTGGACCAGGAGAAAGGCCCGCTGATTCTGGAGCTCAACGCCCGCCCGGGCCTGAACATCCAGATTGCCAACGACTGCGGCCTGACCCAGCGCACCCACGCCATCGAGGCACACATCGAAGCGCTGGCCAAGGATGGTATTACCGAAGATGCCGAACAGCGCGTTCGGGTAGCGCAAGGGTTGTTCGGGCACGTGCCCAACCGCTGAAATAGCGAGGCTGCTGCGCAGCCCATCGCCGGCAAGCCAGCTCCCACAGGTGTAGTGCATCTCTCAAGATCGCGCGGTCCCTGTGGGAGCTGGCTTGCCGGCGATGGGCCGCAAAGCGGCCCCTGCATTAAACGTAATGTTGAATGTCGCGCCCAGTGCTAGGCGCTTTTCCTACACAGGTCTACAATCGCCCTCCTCGCTTTTACATCGCCGTCCACACTGATGCCGACCTGTACGCTGCACGCCCTGCCTTACCAGCCCGACCCTGCTGCCTATTTCGCCCGCCTACGCCAGGCCCCCGGCGCGATCCTGCTCGACAGCGCCCGCCCCGGTGCCGAGCGCGGTCGCTTTGACCTGCTCAGCGCCTGGCCACTGCAACAGCTGCAAGCACAAGCCGATGAAGACGGCCGCGCATTCCTCCAGCGCCTGCGCGCCAGCCTGGCACAACTGGGCCATGCCGACGTGCCCGAGGGCGTAGAGCTGCCCTTCGCCGGCGGCCTGATCGGCTACCTGAGCTACGACTTCGGCCGCCGCCTGGAACACCTGCCAAGCCAGGCGGTGGACGACCTGGGCCTGCCCGATGCGCAGCTGGGGCTGTATGCCTGGGCAATGGTCAGCGACCACCAGCACGGCACCAGCCAGCTAGTCTTTCACCCAAGCCTGCCAAGCGAGGAGCGAGAGCGCCTGATCAGCCTGTTCGAAGGCGGTAGCAACACCGCAACCGGCGGTTTCCAGCTGCTCGCCCCAATGGCCGGCGATCTGCGCCCTGAACAGTACAAAGCCGCTTTCAACCAGGTACAACGCTACATCCAGGCCGGCGACTGCTACCAGATCAACCTGACTCAACGCTTCCGCGCCCCCTGCCAGGGCGACCCGTGGCGAGCCTACCAGGCGCTGCGCCAGGCCTGCCCTACGCCGTTTTCCGGTTACCAGCAACTGGCCGATGGCAGCGCCCTGCTGAGCTTTTCGCCCGAGCGTTTCATCCGTGTCAGCCAAGGCCAGGTGGAAACACGGCCGATCAAGGGCACCCGCCCGCGCGCCAGCGACCCGCTTGAAGACCAGCGCAATGCCAATGAGCTGCTGTGCAGCCCCAAGGATCGCTCGGAAAACCTGATGATCGTCGACCTGCTGCGCAACGACCTCGGGCGCACCTGTCAGATCGGTTCGGTGAGGGTACCGGAGCTGTTCAGCCTGGAAAGCTACCCCAACGTGCACCACCTGGTCAGCAGCGTCACCGGTAAGCTGGCCAGCGACAAGGATGCGCTGGACCTGATCGGCGACAGCTTCCCTGGCGGCTCGATCACGGGCGCGCCGAAGATCCGCGCCATGCAGATCATCGACGAACTGGAACCCGCACGCCGGGCACTGTACTGCGGCTCGCTGCTGTATGTGGACGTGCGCGGGGAAATGGACAGTTCGATTGCCATTCGCAGCCTGCTGGTCAAGGACGGCCAGGTCAGTTGCTGGGGCGGCGGCGCGGTGGTGGCCGACTCCGAGTGGCAGGCCGAATATGAAGAGTCGATCGCCAAAGTGCGGGTACTGATGGAGACCTTGCAGGGCTTGTGAGTCCGTCTAGCCCGCGTTTTTTTGTTACCATCACCTTACTACGAGCGCACAGCGCCACAGCCAAGATGGAAACCGCCTGATGAGCCAACCCTTCGACGTCGCCGCCCTGGCCGCGACCTATGCCAACAAGTCCCCGCAGGACATTCTCAAGCTCGCCTTCGAGCATTTTGGTGATGACCTGTGGATCTCCTTCAGCGGCGCCGAGGACGTGGTGCTGGTCGACATGGCCTGGAAGCTGAACAAGCAAGTCAAGGTGTTCAGCCTCGACACCGGTCGCCTGCACCCGGAGACCTACCGGTTCATCGACCAGGTGCGGGAACAGTACAACCTGCCGATTGAAATCCTCAGCCCAGACCGTGACAAACTCGACCCGTTCGTGAAGGAAAAGGGCCTGTTCAGCTTCTACAAGGACGGCCACGGCGAGTGCTGCGGCATCCGCAAGATCGAGCCGCTGCGCCGCAAACTTGCCACCGTGAGCGCATGGGCCACTGGCCAACGCCGCGACCAGAGCCCGGGCACCCGCAGCCAGGTGGCGGCACTGGAAATCGACGGCGCATTTTCCACGCCCGAGCGTACCCTGTACAAGTTCAACCCGCTGGCACAAATGAGCAGCGCGGAAGTGTGGGGTTATATCCGCATGCTGGAGCTGCCGTACAACAGCCTGCATGAGCGCGGCTTCATCAGCATTGGCTGCGAACCTTGCACCCGGCCGGTACTGCCGAACCAGCATGAACGTGAAGGGCGTTGGTGGTGGGAAGAGTCGACGCAGAAAGAATGCGGGTTGCACGCGGGCAACCTGATCAGCAAGGCTTGAGATTGTCGGGGCCGCTGCGCGCCCCATCGCCGGCAAGCCAGCTCCCACAGGAATATCACCAGTCTTAAGGTAACGGTAAACCTGTGGGAGCTGGCTTGCCGGCGATGGGCCGCAAAGCGGCCCCGACAATCCTGAATCAGTGCACGGGCAGTTCGACCCCTTCGAACAGCTCTTCCAACTCTTGCTTGTTATGGCACTGAATGGCCTTGGCCATCACTTCGCGGGTCAGGTGCGGGGCGAACTTCTCGATGAAGTCGCACATGAAGCCACGCAGGAACGTGCCACGGCGGAAGCCGATCTTGGTGATGCTGGCTTCGAACAGCTCACTGGCATCCAGGGCCACCAGGTCGCTGTCGAGCTTGGCATCCACGGCCATACCCGCGACGATCCCCACACCCAGCCCCAGGCGCACATAAGTCTTGATGACGTCGGCATCTGCCGCGGTGAACACCACTTTTGGCGTGAGGCCGCGGTGGTTGAAGGCTTCGTCCAGCTTCGAGCGCCCGGTGAAACCGAACACGTAGGTAACGATCGGGTATTCGGCAACCGCTTCCAGGGTCAGCTTCGGCAGCTTGGCCAGCGGGTGACCTTGCGGCACAACCACGCACCGGTTCCACTTGTAGCACGGCATCATGATCAGGTCGCCGAACAGCTCCAGCGCCTCGGTGGCGATGGCGAAGTCTACCGTGCCATCTGCTGCCATCTCGGCGATCTGCATGGGCGAACCCTGGTGCATGTGCAGGGACACTTCCGGGTACTGCTTGATGAAGCTGCTGATCACCGGCGGCAAGGCATAGCGCGCCTGGGTGTGGGTGGTGGCGATGGACAACGTACCCTTCTTCTCGTTGGAGAATTCCTGGGCAATCTGCTTGATGCTTTCGACCTTGCGCAGGATTTCGCCGGCGGTATTGATGATGCGCTCACCGGCCGGTGTGACACGGGTCAGGTGCTTGCCACTGCGGGCAAAAACTTCAACACCCAGCTCATCTTCGAGCAGGCGGATCTGCTTGCTGATACCCGGCTGGGAGGTATACAGGCTCTGCGCCGTCGCGGAGACGTTGAGGTCATGGTGCGCCACTTCCCAGATGTAGCGCAGTTGTTGAAGCTTCATAGATTCCCCTCGGTTCAGCGATGAGTCCGCGGCAGCAGGCAGCGACGATATATAACTATATTAGTGGTTCTGGAAATAAATCTAGAACTATTTTGTTACATGCCCCCGGAAATGGCCTACGCCAATCTTCATGTTTTCCTACGCCCCAGGTGCTGCGCCAAAGGCACCATGTACACCGGCACCGGCGACAGTTGCAGCAGCCGTACCGCCGTGCGCCCCAGGGGCACATCCACGCCCGCTCCGGCGCTGTGGCTACCGAAAATCAACAGGTCGACGCTCAGTCGCTGCGCCTGTTCAAGGATCACCTGCGCAGGGTCGCCCTGGCGTACCCGCACCGCCTTGATCACCGCCAGGTCGGCCTCCTCGCCCAGCTCATCACGAAAATTTTCCAGCACGCGCTGCTCGATGTTGGCCATGACCGTGTTGACACCCTGGCTGTGCAACTGGTCGAGCGTCTGTTCATCAAGGTAGCTTTGCAGG
Organism: Pseudomonas sp. NPDC008258; assembly: GCF_042956345.1. NCBI lineage: Bacteria > Pseudomonadati > Pseudomonadota > Gammaproteobacteria > Pseudomonadales > Pseudomonadaceae > Pseudomonas > Pseudomonas sp. NPDC008258. The sequence continues at coordinate 62,906 of NZ_JBIBGE010000023.1, read as the reverse complement.
AGGGATTCGGCGAATTGCCCCATTGGCTCCACCGCGTGGATCACATATAGCTCGGCACTGAACGTACGCGCCAGGGCCAGCGCGTGTTGCATCACAAAGGGTGCGTAGACACCGAGGTCGGTGGCGTACAGCATGGAGCGGATCATTCGACCTCCTCGACTGCCGCAGCGGCAGAGCAAGCTTCAGCTTAGCAGCGGGCCGGACGCACGCTTTGCCGTCCGGCGCGCTGCTGGCGTGGGCTGGAGGGCCGACAAGAGGTGCCCTCAGCGGGGCCGATCGCTGCTATCGAGGAAACCCAGTGCCTGGTACAGCATTTCCATACGCGGCAAATGCAGGCCTGCCGCACGCGCACGCGCCAGCGGCTCGGCATAGATAGCCTGCAGCTCCAGCGGGCGCATCAGGGCATAGTCGTGATACATGCTTGGCCAGTAGTCAGGCATGCGCTCGGTCACCTGGAACAGATGCTCGGCATAGCCCTCGGGCAACACGTGACCACACGCGGCAGCACCTTGTACCACCTCTGCCATCAACGCCTGGATCAGGTCCCGGCTGTGACTGTTCGCCATCAGCGGCGTGGTGCTGGCCGCCAGCAGTACCGACAGGCCGTTATAGGGCACGTTCCACACCAGTTTCTGCCAGCGCGCCAACTCCAGGTTCGGCATGGCCTGCGAATCGATCCCCGCGGCCTCGAACAGACCCGCACCTTCACGGACCACCTCGGCGCCGCCATCACTGGCCGGACCACTGTGGTAACCCAGGTTGACCGCGCCCAGTGCCTGGTGGCGGACCACACCCGGCGCATGGCGGTTGACACAGATGAAGCAAAGGCCACCGAGCAGGTGCATGTCGCTGCGCAAGGCCGGGCGCAGTTGCGCTTCCACGCCCAGGCCGTTCTGCAGCAGTACCACCTTGGCGCCGGGCGCAGCGGCCTGCACGATCAGCGGCGCCAACTGGTCGTTACTGGTGGCCTTGGCGCCGACCAGCAACCAGTCGCAAGGCGGCATGTCGCCGGCATCGGCATAGGCCTGCACCTTCATCTGCAGCGCGCCATGCACGGCACTTTCCACCGCCAGCCCCTGCTCACGCACAACCTCGTATTCGCTGCGCAGCAGAAAATGCACATCGAAACCGGCCCGCGCCAGCATCAAACCATAAAAACCACCAATGGCGCCGCTGCCGATGATGCCGATGCGTCGTGTAGGCGTGTGCATGCCGATCTCCAGTTGATGTGAGCCCTCTTTTTTACACAGGTTGCACGCCGCCAGGTAGCCCACGGGCGCAAAAGCACCACAGGTGCAGGGAAAACAGCGGGCTGACAGAAGTGCCGCCCATTGTCGCGCCACCCGTAACGCGCTAAGGTTCGGCTCCCCGCTGCGATTATTCTTGCTGCTGGGCCGCACGGGGATAGTTGGCGGCCGGCACCCGTGACCTGACGAGTAACACGATGGCTGATTTACCGATCGATGACTTGAACGTTGCCTCCAACGAGACCCTGATCACCCCCGATCAGCTCAAAAAGGAAATCCCCCTCAGCGCCAAGGCCCTGCAGACCGTGACTGCTGGCCGTGAAGTGGTGCGCAATATTCTCGACGGCAAGGACCATCGCCTGTTTGTCGTGGTCGGCCCTTGCTCCATCCACGACATCAAGGCCGCCCACGAATACGCCGAGCGCCTGAAGGTGCTGGCCGAAGAAGTGTCCGATACGCTGTACCTGGTCATGCGTGTGTACTTCGAAAAGCCACGCACCACCGTCGGCTGGAAAGGCCTGATCAACGACCCGTACCTGGATGACTCGTTCAAGATCCAGGATGGCCTGCACATCGGCCGTCAGTTGCTGCTGGACCTGGCCGAAATGGGCCTGCCGACCGCCACCGAAGCACTCGACCCGATTTCGCCGCAGTACCTGCAGGACCTGATCAGCTGGTCGGCCATTGGCGCCCGCACCACCGAATCGCAAACCCACCGCGAAATGGCCTCGGGCCTGTCCTCGGCAGTCGGTTTCAAGAACGGCACCGATGGCGGCCTGACCGTTGCCATCAACGCCCTGCAGTCGGTGTCCAAGCCTCACCGCTTCCTCGGCATCAACCAGGAAGGCGGTGTGTCGATCGTCACCACCAAGGGCAACCCTTACGGCCACGTGGTTCTGCGCGGCGGCAATGGCAAGCCTAACTACGACTCGGTCAGCGTCGCCCTGTGCGAGCAGGACCTGGCGAAGGCCAGGATCAAGGCCAACATCATGGTCGATTGCAGCCACGCCAACTCCAACAAGGACCCGGCCCTGCAACCGCTGGTGATGGAGAACGTTGCCAACCAGATCCTCGAGGGCAACCAGTCGATTATCGGCCTGATGGTGGAAAGCCACCTGAACTGGGGCTGCCAGTCGATTCCGAAAGACCTCAACGAATTGCAGTACGGCGTTTCGATCACCGATTCTTGCATCGACTGGTCCGCGACCGAGAAAACCCTGCGCAGCATGCACGCCAAGCTGAAGGATGTGCTGCCGCAGCGTAAGCGCGGTTAGCTGATGTAACAAAAAGCGGGGCCGCTTCGCGCCCCATCGCCGGCAAGCCAGCTCCCACATGTACAGCGAAACGCTTGAATGTGGGAGCTGGCTTGCCGGCGATGGGGTGCGTAGCGGCCCCGCTCTTTATTTACCGATTCAGGCCTTGCTCGAATGCCGCTGCTGGCGCTCCATGTAGCGTTCCACATACGAACAGGAAGGTATCACCGTGTACCCCATCTGTTCAGCGTACTCCAGCGCCCGCTCGGTCAATGCAGCAGCAATCCCGCGGCCCCGCAAGGCGTTGGGCACGAAGGTGCGATAGATGTCCAGCGTCTGCTTGCCCAGATCCATGTACGTCAAATAGGCACGATGACCGTCCACGTTGGTCTCGAACTGATGACCGGCCTGGTCATGGTGGATGGTCAGCGCTTCGCTCATCACTACTCCTCGCAGGTCTTATCGGCAGACCCATACCTTAACCGATGGTGGTTTATCCGGCACAGATTCCCTATGCCACCTGTTGCCCCTTCGACCACTGGACGATTGCAATCGTTCGGATCCCATGGCACTCACAAGATAGTAGGCGCCGCAAACGGGATTGCTCAAGGTGGTGGCGGCTAAAAAAGGCGAAAACGCACAGAAAACGACTCTTCCCTGCAGGTTCAACAGCGGCCGGATGTTGTAGGGCTTAAGACGTCGAAGGACAGTTAAAGTCACTGTTAGTTCAACAAAAAAGTTCCTGTACTACAATCGCTTGCGCTCCCTGCACATTTTTTTCACACACGCGTCGCAAATCTTGTCGGCAAGGCGTCAAGCAACATTTTTTTTGCAGTTCTTGCGCTCAGTCAGTTTACTTACTACAAGTAATGGGTACTATGTACGCCGGCCAGTTTCTCTTTCCTGAGAGATGGCTATTTAATAGAAAGTCCTTGAAGGGGAACACGATGAACAACGTTCTGAAATTCTCTGCTCTGGCTCTGGCCGCAGTTCTGGCTACCGGTTGCAGCAGCGTATCCAAAGAAACCGAAGCTCGTCTGACTGCGACTGAAGACGCAGCAGCTCGCGCTCAAGCTCGTGCTGACGAAGCCTACCGTAAGGCTGACGACGCACTGGCAGCCGCTCAGAAGGCTCAGCAGACCGCTGACGAAGCCAACGAGCGCGCTCTGCGTATGCTGGACAAAGCCAGCCGCAAGTAATAATCCTCACGGATTGTTGAGAAGCCGACCCACTTGTGGGTCGGCTTTTTTATTGCCCGCAAACAAGACAGACGCGCCCGGCAAGAACGAAAAGGCCCGCACTAAGGCGGGCCTGGGTGTGTCGCAAATGCCTTACTGCAGTTCGGGTGGAATGCTCGTCACCATCGGCGCACCGCCCTGGTTTTCCACTGGCACGGCAATCTCGACCGGCATGCCATCTTCTGCAGCCACCACGTCACGCACCATGTCCCAGTTCATGCGCAGGTTGTTGGCCAGGTCTTCACGCTTGAGCAAGGCATTGATTACGGCAGTGTGTTTGTCCACCACCGACGGGTTGCCTTGATCGTCCAGCGGCGTGTGTGCTTCCAGGTACACCTTGCCGCCACTGATACCGAACTTGTATGGCTCATTGATGATGCGTACCGGAGTACCCACCGGCACCATTTTCGACAGTTCCAGCACGTTGTTGTTGAGCATGCGGAAGCAACCGTGGCTGGTACGCATGCCAATGCCGAACTTCTTGTTCGACCCATGGATCAGGTAGCCCGGCACGCCCAGGGTGAACTTGAACGGCCCCAGCGGGTTGTCCGGGCCGGCCGGCACCACGGCTGGCAGGATGTCACCGTCCGCTGCGTGCTCCTTGCGGATGGAAGCAGGCGGCGTCCAGGTCGGGTTTGGCGTCTTGGCGGTGATCTTGGTATTGGCAATCGGCGAACCCCAACCCTCACGGCCAATCCCCAACGGGAAGGTGTGCACTACGTTCTGCCCTTTCGGGAAGTAGTACATGCGGTACTCGGCCAGGTTGATGACGATGCCTTCGCGCGGGCCCGGCGGCAGAATGTAACGGGTCGGAAGGACTATCTCGGTACCTGCGCCCGGCAGCCAGGGGTCGACACCCGGGTTGGCGGCAATCATTTCCAGGTAGCCGAGGTCGTTGGCGGTGCCGATATCGGCGAACGTGTCCTCGTACTTTGCCTTGATCGCATGCACCTGGCCAACGATGTCTTCACCGGGCGGTGGCAGTGGCAGCTCCAGCGCAGCAGCGGGGCCCGCTACCAGCAGGGCGGCCAGGGACAGGCTACGGGTGACGGCAGGAAAGCGCGGCAACATCCGGTAAATCCTTCGAAAGGTGGGTCAAGAGGATCGATTGTACACCCGCGCCGATGCAAGCGGGAGGCATTGGCGCCATACAAGCGTTTCAGATGATGAAAGGTGCTTGCCGTTCAGCTGGCCTGCAGCTCTGGCCAGACCGGGCGCATGCCCCGCCGCTGGGCATCGAGGATGGCACGGCACAGGTCGCACAGGCGGTTGTCACGGTAGATGGCACGCGGCACGGCCGACCAGCGCGGCTGCGCAGGCAGCAGGCCGCCGCACAAGGTGCGGTCTACCGGCACGCCCAGTTCAAGCTGTCGGGCCACCAGGTGGACGCGGATTTCCTGGCAAGCGAACAAGTCGAGCTGCTCATCGGGCTCGATCAATTGGTAGGCATACAGGGACCAGGCGGGGCGCGGCATCGGGGGCACTCGAAACGGGGGGCGCAACATTAGCCGAAAGCCGGCCCCGTTTAAAGCGTCACAGCAAGGGTTTTATCGCTGGCCATGCATTTTCCAGCAGGCGCTGCTGAGCACCCTGGGCCGGGTGGATACCATCGGCCTGCATCAATTCAGGCACACCCCCTACCCCTTCGAGGAAAAACGGCACCAATGGCACCTGCTTGTCCGCAGCCAATTGTTCATACACCTTGGCGAACGCGGTGGTATAGCGCACGCCATAATTCGGTGGGAGGCGCATGCCCAGCAGCACTACCTTGGCACCGGCCTGGCGCGCACTCTCGATCATCGAGGCAAGATTTTGTTGCAATTGCGCGGGAGGCTGCCCACGCAGCCCATCGTTGCCGCCCAGCTCCAGCACCACCAGGCTCGGCTTGTGGGCTGCAAGCAGCGCCGGCAGCCGCGCCTGGCCACCTGCACTGGTGTCGCCACTGATCGAGGCGTTGACCACTTTGTCGTCGAAACCTTCGTCCTTGAGCCGGGCCTGCAACAAAGAGACCCAACCCTGGCGGCTATCCAGGCCAAAACCGGCGCTGATACTATCGCCGACAACCAGCAGTGTTCCCGCCGCCGCGCTCTGGGCCAGGCAATACAGGGCCAGACCGGCACTCAACCACCACACTCGCATCGGATTCTCCATGGGCCCCAGCATTCTCGTTGCGCAGAACCTTAGCAAAGTGGTCCCCAGCGCGGAAGGTGATCTCACCATCCTCCACGCACTCTCCCTCGACCTGGCCCAGGGCGACAGCCTGGCCATCGTCGGCGCTTCGGGCTCGGGCAAGTCGACCCTGCTTGGCCTGCTGGCCGGCCTCGACCAGCCCAGCGCCGGCAAGGTCATCCTCGCTGGCCATGACCTGGGGCCACTGGATGAAGACCAGCGGGCCCGGGTGCGCGCCGAACATGTCGGGTTCGTGTTTCAGTCGTTCCAGCTGCTCGACAGCCTCAACGCGCTGGAAAACGTCATGCTGCCGCTGGAGCTGGACGGCCGCCGCGATGCACGCGAACACGCGCGCACCCTGCTGGAACGGGTTGGCCTGGGCAAACGCCTGAGCCACACCCCACGGCAACTGTCGGGCGGCGAGCAACAGCGGGTCGCCATCGCCCGCGCCTTCGCCGCACAGCCTGCCGTGCTGTTTGCCGACGAACCCACCGGCAACCTCGACAGCCACACCGGCGAGCGTATCAGTGACTTGCTGTTCGAGCTGAACAAGGAGCGCGGCACCACCCTGGTACTGGTCACCCATGATGAACGCCTGGCCCGGCGCTGCCGTCGCCAGATCCGCCTGGATGCGGGCCGCCTGGTGGCCCCGGTGGAGGCCTGATGAATCACATGCCATTGTCCCGCCTGTGGGGCCTGGCCCTGCGCCAGTTGCTGCGTGACATCCGCGCCAGCGAAGTTCGCGTCCTGTTCTTCGCCCTGCTGGTGGCAGTGGCCGCCAGCACCGCCATCGGCTATTTCGGCGCCCGCCTCAACGGTGCCATGCAACTGCGCGCCAGCGAGTTCCTGGGCGCCGACCTGGTACTGCAGGGCAGCGCTCCAGCCCGCCAGCAGCAGATCGATAGCGGCACGGCCCTTGGCCTGCGCCACGCACAGGTAGTCGAGTTCACCAGCGTGGTGGGCGGCGACAACGGCATCCAGCTGTCCAGTGTAAAGGCTGCCGATGGCGCCTACCCGTTACGCGGGCAGGTACGCAGCGCAATGGCACCCTATGCCGAGGAAACCCCAGGCGGCGGCCCGGCACCTGGCGAGGCCTGGGTCGAGCCCCGCCTGCTGGCTGCGCTGGGGCTGGCGATTGGCGACAGCATCGACGTGGGTATGAAAACCCTGCGCATGAGCCGCGTGCTGACCTACGAACCGGACCGCGCCAACAACTTCTACAGCCTTACCCCGCGGGTGATGATGAACCTGGCCGACCTGGAAGCCACCGGCGTGATCCAGCCGGGTAGCCGGGTCACCTACCGCGACCTGTGGCGCGGCGATGCTGCGGCACTGGCCCAATACCGCCAGGCGGTGGAAAAGGACCTGGCCGCCAATCAGCGCCTGCGCGACACCCGTGATGGCAACCAACAGATCGGCGGCGCACTGGGCAAGGCTGAACGCTACCTGAACATGGCCAGCCTGGTGGCGGTGCTGCTGGCTGGCGTTGCGGTGGCCCTGTCAGCCAGCCGCTACGCCGCACGCCGCCTGGATGCCAGTGCCCTGCTGCGCTGCCTGGGCCTGTCGCGCCGTCAGGCACTGGGCCTGTATTGCCTGCAACTGGCCATGCTCGGCCTGGTCGCCGCGCTGGCCGGGGCCTTGCTCGGCTGGCTGGCCCAACTGGGCCTGTTCCGTCTGCTGCATGGCCTGCTGCCCAGCGTAGTACCTGCCGGTGGTATCGTGCCTGCCCTGGCCGGTATCGGCACTGGGCTGGTGGCGCTGGCCGGCTTCGCCCTGCCCCCCATCGCTGCACTGGGCCAGGTGCCCCCATTGCGGGTACTGCGCCGCGACCTGTTGCCGATACCACCCAGCAGCTGGCTGGTGTACGGCGCCGCCCTGCTCGCCCTGGGCCTGATCATGTGGCGCCTCAGCCTTGACCTGCTGCTCACCTTCGCCTTGCTCGGTGGCGGCCTGGTCGCTGCGTTGCTGCTCGGCGGCCTGCTGCTGCTCGGCTTGCGCAGCCTGCGCCAGTTGCTGGCCGGTGCGCCGCTGACCTGGCGCCTGGGGCTGGGCCAGCTGTTGCGCCACCCCACGGCCGCCGCAGGGCAAGCCCTGGCCTTCGGCCTGATCCTGCTGGCCATGGCCCTGGTCGCCCTGCTACGCGCTGAATTGCTGGACACCTGGCAAGCCCAGTTGCCCAAGGATGCGCCCAACCATTTCGCCCTGAACATCCTGCCGGATGACCGTGAACCGTTTGCGCAACGCCTGCACCAGGTCAACGCCGCTTCAGCGCCCCTGTACCCGGTGACACCCGGCCGCCTGGTGCAAATCAACGATAAACCGGTGCAGCAAATCGTCAGCAAGGAGTCGGCAGGCGAGCGCGCCGTACAGCGCGACCTCAGCCTGACCTGGGCCGCCGAACTGCCCGAAGGCAACGCTCTGACTGCCGGCAACTGGTGGCAAGCCATGCCTGCCGACGATGAAATCCCCGGGGTTTCGGTAGAGGCGGAACTGGCCACCAGCCTGAAACTGCAAATGGGCGACCTGCTGACCTTCGACATCGGCGGCCAGCAACGCCAGGCCCGCGTCAGCAGCCTGCGCAGCGTGCACTGGGACAGCTTCCAACCCAACTTCTACATGATCTTCCAGCCTGGCACGCTGCAGGGGCTGCCGACCACCTACCTGACCAGCTTCTACCTGGCGCCGGGCCATGACCTGGATGTGGTGGCGCTGTCGCGGGCATTCCCCGCGGTGACGATCCTGCAGGTGGATGCCTTGCTCGACCAATTGCGCAGCATCCTCGCCCAGGTGACCCTGGCGGTGGAATATGTGCTGTTGTTTGTGCTGGCGGCCGGGCTGGCAGTGCTGTTCGCTGGCTTGCAGGCAACGCTGGATGAACGCATTCGCCAAGGGGCCTTGCTGCGTGCGTTGGGAGCGGCGCGGCCGCTGCTGGTGAAGGCGCGGCGTATCGAGTTCGGTTTGCTGGGCGCGGCCAGTGGGCTGTTGGCGGCAGTGGGGTGCGAGCTGATCACACTGGTGTTGTACCGCTATGCCTTTGACTTGCAGTGGAGCCCGCACCCGTGGTTGCTGGCATTACCGCTGGCAGGGGCGCTACTGGTAGGCGGTGCGGGGGTGTTGGGGACGCGGCGGGCTTTGAATGCCAGCCCGTTGGCGGTTTTGCGCGACAGCTGATGGTTGCCTGTACCGGCCTCTTCGCGGGCTTGCCCGCTCCCACAGGTCCGGCACAGCTTTCTAATGCTGTGATAACCCTGTGGGAGCGGGCAAGCCCGCGAAGAGGCCGGCTCAGTCGACACCAAGTCACTGGCCGTAAGTGATGCTGTTCACATACCAGGTCGCTTCACCGGTCGGCGTGTGCACCACCACCTCATCGCCTACCTCTTTCTTGAGCAAGGCACGGGCCATGGGCGAGTCGATCGAGATGTAATCGTTACGCCCGTAGATCTCGTCATAGCCGACAATGCGAAACTTCATGGTCTCGCCATCATCATTCTCGATCTCGACCCAGGCGCCGAAAAAGACCTTGCCTTCCTGCTGTGGCGAATAAGCCACCACCTTCACATCCTCAAGACGCTTGCGCAGGTAACGCACCCGGCGGTCGATTTCGCGCAGCAGCTTCTTGTTGTACTGGTAGTCGGCGTTCTCGCTACGGTCACCCAGCGATGCCGCCCAGGCGACCTTCTGGGTGATTTCCGGGCGATACACCCGCCACAGGTGATCCAGCTCTTTTTTCAGCGCCTCATGGCCTTCCGTGGTGATGATGTTGGTGCTCAACAGGCGCTCCTCAGCGGCGGGTAATCAGGCCCTGGCGCGCGATGCGGGTGAGATGGCCGATGACGTCGGCGGCCTCACCCGGCGCCGGGGCCTGGATCACGGCCAGGTCGAAACGGTCGTTGCCATACTGCGCAAGATGGCAGCCGGTTTCGGCGAACTGGATCAGAAAGGCGCGTGCCTGGCCCTTGCGCCGGGACAGGCCTTCGAGGTGACGCAAAAGTGTGGGCTGATGCTGGCCGCCGAGCAGGATGCGCGGTGTGCGGGACGCCTGGTTGGCAGGCAAAGGGCTCAAACAGACACTGGTACGTGGGCAACTCATGGAGCTTTTCTCCGCCTCGCGAATCCCGCTGGGCAGCGGTGGGAGGCGTCACCGAACCAGCGCTTTAGCGGTATTTCGGATGGCCCGGAGGGGGCTTTCCTGCGCCCCGCAAGTAGCTGTTTAAATCGGCGCAGGCGGTATGCTAGAGCGATGAGCTACAAGTTGCAAGCTACAAGCCGCAAGCAAAAGCAGGCCGAGTACTGGCCCGCTCTTGCTTGCGGCTTGTAGCTCACAGCTTGCAGCTGATTACCGGGCGATCAGGCGGTCGAGCGAGAAGCGGCCAGCGCCTTCGATCATGACCGCAACAGTGCCGGCCAGCAGCGCCAGGGCAAACTCATAGCCGTTGTTGGACATGAACAGGCCGTTGCCGATGTGAACCGAGAGGATTGCCACCACCAGCGTCACCGTCAGCGCCAGGGCTGCCGGGCGGGCCAGCAGGCCGATCACCAGGGCCAGGCCGCCGAAGAACTCGGCGCTACCGGACAGCAGGGCCATCAGGTAGCCCGGGGCCAGGCCGATGCTTTCCATCCACTGGCCGGTACCTTCCAGGCCATAGCCGCCAAACAGTCCGAACAGTTTTTGCGCGCCATGTGCCATGAAAATGATGCCAACCAGGATGCGGATAACGCTGAGGCCAGCGCCGGCACGGGTGGAGAACAGGGCATTGAGGGTTGTGTTGTTCATGTCGAAGCGTCCTTGAAGCGGAGAAGTTGTGTTGGTATGGGCGCCATCATAATCAATTCACCTGATATGAAAATCGCAAAAAACCCAACATAACAATCGATTAAATCGATTTATCAACGCTTGGCCACACGCTCCAGGGCAGCACGCTCCCGGTTGAACGCCAGGAAGTACTTGTTGACGCTATTAACGAAGTTGACCGGCCCCATGCCCACCTGCTCCATGGCGATGCGCTCGGTCTGGAAGAACCACTGGTTACCGTTCAGGCCCCGGCGCCGGGCTTCGGCACGCATGGCCTGGACCCGCTCAGGCCCGAGGTTGTAGGCCGCCAGCACAAAGGCCATGCGCTCACGCTCGTTGATTTTGGCACTGGCGAAGAACTTGCGCCGAATCAGCGCGAGGTAGCGGGCACTGGCCTGCACATTGCCATCCACTGTGGCGGTGTTGCTCACCCCTACCCGCTGGGCCGCAGAAGGCGTTATCTGCATCAGCCCGTGGGCACCGCCAGTGCCGCGTGCTGCCGGGTTGAGCGTCGACTCCTTGAACGCCAGTGCGGCCAGGTTGAGCCAGTCGATCTGCTGCGCCTGGCCATGCTTCTGCAGCACCGCCCGCACCGAGGCCAGGCGCTGGCGGTCCTTGCCGGCCAACGGGTTGTGCACCCGGTACTGGCGGCGGTAGATGCGTTCGAATGCAGCATCCTGGTTGTCTGGCGCGCGGTACCCCTTCAGGAAGTGATCGACCGCAGTCAGCAATTGTGGCGCATCACGCCCCACATACCAGCGCATGGCTTGCGGCGCCCCGAGGTGCACCCGGCTATCCAGGCGCAGGCGCGGCATCACGCGCGCCCAACGTCGGGCAATGGGCTGCTCGACTACCGTGAGGTGGTAGATGCCGGCCTGCACCATCTCCAGCACATCCTCCACCGCCAGTGTCGAGTCGACCCACTCCACCTTGATCGGCGGCCGTTTGCGCAATGCCAGTTGCTGGTTCACCTGCTGGATCAGCGGCCCGGCCGCACTGGCGCTGGTCAACGCCACGGTACGCCCGGAAAGCTGTTCTACCTTGCTGAAGCTTCGTTCGCCCTTGCGCCCAACCAGCATCAGCGGTACCTGATCGAGGATCGGCGCACTGCTGCTGACGCCGCGCACTGTGCTGGGGTCAAGCAGCTCGCCCGGCGCTGCCAGGTCGCCCTCGCCACGGGCCAGGGCGCCCAGCAGCTGCTCCTTGGCCCGCGGGATGAGCTTGAGCTGGATCTCCTGGCCATCGGCGGCACGGGCATTGAGGTAATGCTCCAGGGCGCGCAGGCGATAGTATTCGATGCCGACCGGCTCGCCCTTGACCTCACCGGAGCTGTTGCGGCTTTGATTGACCAGCACCCTCAGCACCTGGCTGGTGCGAATCTGTTGCAGGTCACGCACCTTGGCAGGTGGAATATTCTGCTGCGGGCCTGGCGCGCGCGCATGGGCATCACTGGGCAGTGTAAGCCCAATGGTCAGCCCGAGCGTCAACAGGGAGGTGAGCCAGCATCGCAGCATGCGAAAACGTGTCCATGGTCGGTGGGCGGCATCCATGGGTTGCACCGCCGATTGAGAAATGACGGCAAAAGACCACGGCAACAGCATGAAGTTCTTGGTTTTTTTTAGAAAAACGCGGTTTTTGCTATGCTGGCCGCCCCGCGGCACGAGATAGCACCATGCAACTGATCGATATCGGCGTCAACCTGACCAATAGCAGTTTCCAAGACCAGCAGGCGGCAATCGTCGAGCGCGCCCTTGAAGCCGGGGTCACGCAGATGGTGCTGACAGGCACCAGCCTGGCGGTCAGCGAGCAGGCGCTGGAGCTGTGCCAACAGCTGGATACAAGCGGCGCACACTTGTATGCCACAGCGGGTGTTCATCCGCACGACGCCAAAGCCTGGGATGCCGGCAGCGAGCGCCAGTTGCGCCAGCTGTTGAGTGAACCACGCGTGCGCGCCGTGGGCGAATGCGGCCTGGATTTCAACCGCGACTTCTCCCCTCGCCCACTGCAGGAAAAAGCCCTGGAAGCCCAGTTGGCCTTGGCCGCGGAGCTTCGGCTCCCCGTGTTCCTGCATGAGCGCGATGCCAGTGAGCGCTTGCTGGCGATCCTCAAGGATTATCGGGACCACCTGACCGGCGCAGTCGTGCACTGCTTTACCGGCGAGCGAGAGGCGCTGTTCGCCTACCTGGACATGGACCTGCACATTGGCATTACCGGCTGGATTTGCGACGAGCGCCGCGGTACCCACCTGCACCCGCTGGTGGGCAACATTGCCGAAGGGCGACTGATGCTGGAAAGCGATGCACCCTACCTGCTGCCCCGCAGCCTGCGGCCCAAGCCGAAAAACGGGCGTAACGAACCCGCATTCTTGCCAGAGGTGCTGCGTGAAGTGGCTTTGCACCGCGGTGAAGCGCCCGGGCATACGGCAGCCCATACCACCGCGACGGCCCGGGCGTTCTTCCAACTGCCCTGAACCCCGCGCTTGGGTTGTTGATATGCATCAACATCGTGCTGGGCAGATGCGGGCACAATGATGGCACCTTGCCAATATTGTTCCCGCTCAACTCAGAGAAGACCTGCCCATGGGTGCCTGGCTTAGCAATGTTTCCCTGAAATACAAATTCTGGGCCGTCAACGCGGTGGCCTTTGTCACGACCTTGCTGCTGGTGCTCTACGCCGTGCACCTGGAGCAACGCGCCCGGGCCGACGCGGCGCAGGCCCAGGCGGCAGCGCAAGCCCAGTTGCTGGCCGCCTGGCCCGCCGGGCAAGCACTGCCGCGCCCGCCCAACGTCATCAGCTGGTCGACCGGGCAAACGCCAACCTTTGCCGGTGAAACCCTTGACGCCCTGCGCAACGCCCAGGGCTGGGTCGCACTGCCAAGCGCATGGGTCCTTGGCGACAACCCGCTGCGCGGCGCGCAGGTGCTGCGCAATGGCGACCAGCACCTGGCCGTGCTGGCCCAGGCCCCCAGCCTGCGCCAGGTATTCTTCGAGCGCTTCAGCAATTATGCGGTGTGCGTGCTGATCCTGATGCTGGCCATGCTGGGCGCTTCGCAGTTGCTGATCCGCTTCCTGCTCAGCCAGCTCAATACCCTGAAGGATGTGATGCTGCACGTGGAAAAGACCGGCGACCTGGCTGCCCGCGTGCCACTGGCCTGCGGTGACGAGGTTGGCCAGATGGCCGGGGCCTTCAATGCCATGCAGGCCACCTACCACCGCGTTGTCAGCACCGTTGCCCATACGGCGGCGCAACTGGACTCGGGCGCCATGCGCCTGGCCGCCAGCATGAGCGACGTGCGTCACGGCATGCTTGGCCAGCAGAGCGAAACCGACCAGGCCGCCACTGCCATCAACGAAATGTCGGCGACGGTGCACCACATTGCCCAGCATGCCGGCGCCACCCGTGACCTGTCGCAGGCCGCCGATACCCTGGCCGGCAGCGGCAAAGAGGTGGTCAGCCGGGTACAGGATTCGATTTCCGGGCTGTCCAGCGGCGTACAGCAAACCGCCGAAATGATCCGCCAGCTGGCCGAAGACAGCCAGAAGATCAACAGTGTGGTCAGCGTGATCCACAGCATCGCCGAGCAGACCAACCTCCTGGCCCTCAACGCTGCCATCGAAGCCGCACGCGCCGGCGACCTGGGCCGCGGCTTTGCCGTTGTGGCCGACGAGGTGCGTAACCTGGCCAAGCGTGTGCAAACCTCTACCGACGAGATCACCACGATGGTATCGGCGCTGCAGTCGGGCACCCGCGATGCCGTGGAGTTCATGCAGGAAAGCTCGTACAAGGCTGACGACTGTGTGCGACAGGCCCAGGAAGCAGGCGCAGCGCTGGCCGAGATCACCAGTGCGGTGGCGCAGATGCGCGAAAGCAACACCCAGATTGCCGTGGCCGCAGAGCAGCAAAGCCAGGTGGCCGAGGAAATGAACCGCGCGGTGGTGAGCATCCGTGATGTCACTGAACAAACCGTGCAGCAGACAGTAGGCTCGGCGACCACCAGCAACGAACTGGCTACCCTGGCTGGCGAACTGAACAAGGCCATTGGCCAGCTCAAGCTATAATCGCCATAGCCAGCCTCGATTGGCCCCCGCCCGGGGGCCGCACTAAGCTTTGAGCATGTCCGAGAGGAAATGCCCATGAGTAAACGCCTGCCCAACCTGCCCGCCTGGCAATGGCGCGGCTACCACCACAACCACCGCCACCCGGCTAACCTGGTGTTGCATCTGATTGCCGTGCCGCTGTTCATTCTTGGGGCGCTGCTGGTTCTCTCTGGCCTGTTCGCCCTGGACCTGGGGCAAATTGCCGTCGGCGTGATCGCCCTGATTGCAGGCCTTGGCTTGCAACGCCAGGGCCACCGTCTGGAGGCGGAACAGCCCGAGCCATTCGCCAACCACCAGGATGCCGTGCAACGCTTGCTGACCGAGCAGTTCATTACCTTCCCGCGCTTTGTGTTGAGCGGGGCATGGTGGAAGGCCTGGCGGGAGCGGCATAAGCACCGGCATTGACGCCAAGGGGCTGCTTTGCAGCCCAATCGCGACGCAAGGCCGCTCCCACAGGAATCTGCGCAGTTCCTGTGGGAGCGGCCTTGCGTCGCGAAAGGAGCGCGCAGCGCTCCCAGGATTGATTCAGGCGAAAACGGTGACGGTCTGGCGGCTCAAGGCCAGCAATTCGCCCTCTGCCGTCCACAACGCTGCAGCAGCGTGCCCATATCCATCGCGTGCATGCTCGGTTTCCACGCAATACCGGCACCAGTCCAGGGTCGACAGTTTCGCCGTAGGCTGGATGAATTCGATGGTCCAGGTCAACGTGCTGCCCGCAGCAGGCTGCTTGATGAACGGCATCAGGCTTGGCGGCCAGGCATCGACCAGCGCCAGCAGGTGCGCTTCATTGACTTGTTCTTCTGCCACGTCCCGCAAGCGCACCCAGCCACCCATCTTGCGCGACTGATTGCCACTGAACGGCAACCCACCCACCGCCCAACGCAAGGCGACATGCCGCATGAACTCGGGGGTGATGCCCTTGATATAGGGCAGTTCGGGGGCCGCATCCTGGAGTGCTTTCATTTCCATGGCCGGCAACGCCGGTACATCAACCACGGAAGGCCGCCCTGCGCCAAAATTGCCCTGCACCAGGGTTACCACCTGGCCATCCTGAACGGCACGCCCCAGCAACGTGCTGACCGCCTTGCCTTCACGCAGCACTTCCACCTCGAAACGGATTGGCACATCGGCTGCTGCGGGCGCAACGAAGCTGATGGCCAGGGAGCGCACAGGGCGGCCATCGGTGAGCTTGAGGCGCATGGTTTCATAAACCATGGCCGCCATCAGCCCGCCAAAGGCAGCGCGCCCCTGGGCCCAGCTGGGCGGGATGCTGACAGAAGCCGGGTTGGCCCGTACAGCGTCGAGCAGTTGATTGAAGTTCATTGACCGGCTCCTGCCAGCAGCGAATAAGTTCTGCCCATCCTAGCCAGCAAACCCCGAGCGATCAGCCCGCATATCGGTCATTTTTCGGGCTAGCGACGCGCCAGCGCCTGCAACAGGGCATCCAGCGTCACATCCGACTGGCGCTCAGCCTCGTGCAGTTCCTGCTCCCAAACGGCCTTGCAGGGGCTCAGGTCGGCATGCTCACGCGCCTGTAGCAGCCACTGCAGGCGGTCATGCCAGTCGCCCAGGTCGCCCTGTGCCTTTTTCAGCAAGCGCTGCAGTTTCTTGCCGGCGTGATCGAGTTGCGGGTAGGCCTCGTCGCCATAGCGCGCACGCTTGATCAGCAAGCGCAGCCGGTGGCGGTCGTGAGCAGGGTCTTGCAAGGCTTCGTGCAACTTGTGCCACTGTTTGACCAGGCGCTTGTCGATGCGTTTGTCCAGCGACCTGGCCAGCCCTTCGCGCCCGGCCGCCCGCAGGAACAGTGGGAACGCATCAACAATCGCCAGCACCCGGGTCAGCTGCGGGCTGGCGGCAACGCTGGCAAAGGTCCTGCCACGCCCTTCCAGGCGCCGCTGCCCAGCTGCGGCGTATCCGCGCCCGATCAGCTCGGCTGCCAACACCTCCCGGTCACGCAACGGCGTGGTCAGGGTGCCCAACGCTCCGGCTGCAGCCTCCAGCTGCTCCACGCCAGGCATCCCGCGCAAAGGCCTCAGCAGGCTGCGCAGGCGCCGCAGGCTGATACGCAGGTCGTGCAGGGCCTCGCTGTCGGTATCGGCAGCCAGGCGCTCGCGACAGGCCAACAGGCGAACCTGCACCGTCAGCATCTGGGCAACGACATGGTCGAGCATGGCAGACATACGACGCTCCTTGGTCAGCGCCCGGCGCGGGACTCACGAATGTAGAAGCGCGCCTTTTCAGCTTTGCGCGTGCAGCTTTCGTAACCTTCGAACTGCTGCTGGGTCTTGGCCCCGGTCAGCAGTGACAAGGCCTTGGAGTAACTCACTGCACCGGCAAAGCCTTCGGCCTTGGCCAGGTCCAGTTCCTTCCAGGCGGCATCCAGCTGGGTCGCGCAGCTGTCACGGTAGGCCGTCTTGCCCGCGCAGCCAGCGAGGGCCAGGGCAATCAGTGGAAGGCAGATCCAGGCTTTCATCGGTATGACCTCAATGGTGAAAAAACAGTGGCTGTTCGACGCCCGGGCATCAGAAAAGTGCCCTGGCCAGCCTGCTTTGCGTGGCCAGCATTATCACAGTAGCTCAGCGCGATCTACATTGAAGCACAGGCCACCCAGGGTGCATTGTAGGACCATGGTTGCACAGCCCGAGGAAAGCTCATGAGTAAACGTGTGGCACTGGTACTGGGATCGGGCGGCGCCCGGGGGTATGCACACATTGGCGTGATCGAGGAAATCGAACGCCGCGGCTACGACATCGCCTGCATCGCCGGCTGCTCCATGGGCGCAGTGATTGGCGGCATCTACGCCGCTGGCAAGCTGAAGGACTACCGCAACTGGATCGAAAGCCTGGACTACCTGGATGTGCTGCGCCTGGTCGACGTCAGCTTTCGCCTTGGTGCCATCCGCGGCGACAAGGTGTTCGGGCAGATCCGCAAGATCGTCGGCGAAATCAACATCGAACAACTGCGCGTCCCTTACACAGCCGTTGCCACCGACCTCACAAACCAGCAGGAAATCTGGTTCCAGGAGGGCTGCCTGCACCAGGCCATGCGCGCCTCGGCGGCCATTCCCAGCCTGTTTACGCCGGTGATGCAAGGCAACCGCATGCTGGTCGACGGCGGCATCCTCAACCCGCTGCCGATCGTGCCGGTGGTATCCAGCCACTGCGACCTGATCATCGCGGTCAATCTTAACGCCACCAACCAGAAGCAGTATCAGTTGCCGGTGATCGAGCGCCCGGCGGCGTTCAAGATGCGTTTTGACGCCCTGTTGAGCTCGCTTGGCTCCCGCTTGCCGTTCCGCCGCAAGCCAGCGGAGGAGCTGATGCGCATCGAACAGGAAATCGTCGCCGAAGGGCTGGCACCGCCGAACCCGTGGCTGGCAGATGCCGCCGACCCGGAAGGCCAGCAACCGGCGGCGGCGCCGGAACGCGAGGGCGCGCCAAAGTCGGCGACCGGCTCGTTCATCATCGACAACGTGGGGCCTGCTTCGCTGCTGGACTTGATCAACCAGAGCTTCGAAGTCATGCAGACGTCGTTGGCGCAGTACAAGATCGCCGGCTATCCACCGGATGTGCTGATCAACGTGCCCAAGCGGGTATGCCGGTTTTTCGAGTTCTACAAGGCGCCAGAGCTGATTGCGTTGGGGCGGGAGATTGCGCGGGATACGCTGGATAGCTATGAGGGCGTGAAGCGGTAGGCTTTGTATTGCCTGTATGGGCCTCATCGCCGGCAAGCCAGCTCCCACAGGTATCACAGAGGCTTCAGGCTTTGTGGGGTACCTGTGGGAGCTGGCTTGCCGGCGATGAGGCCCTTACAGGCGCCAGAAACGAAACAGGCCGCGCGAGGCGGCCTGTTTCTTCATGCAACGATCACCTTAGTACCGGGTGATGTCCGCATTGGCTTCCAGCTGCTTGCGGAAGGCCGCAAAGTCCTGCTGGCCTGCACGCGACGCGAGGTAGCGGCGGATCTGCTGCTTCTCTTCGTCGGTGGCAGTAGCGCCTTCGTTGACGCCCTTGAGCTGCAGCACTACCAGGCTACCGTCACGCAGCACTACGCTGCCATACACCGGTTTGTCCTTGGCTTGCGGCTTGCCCAGGCGGAACAGTGCTTGCAGTTCGGCCGGGTCGATACCGTCCTCGCCACGGGTCACGGCTTCATAGGCCTTCCAGCCTTGCCCTTCATGCACGCTGCCCGCCGCGATGGAGCCGTCACGCAGGCCGGCGATCAGCTTGTCCGCCTTGGCCTTGAGTTCGGCAGTCGCCTTCTCTTTAGCCAGCTGCTCGCTGATGTTCTTGGCCACGGCCTCAAGCGGCAGTTGCTCCGGCTTGCGGTGCTCCTTGACGCGCAGTACCACGGTGGTTTCCGGGTCGAGCTCGATGGCCGTGCTGTTGGCACCCTCGTCCAGCACTTCTTCGGAGAACGCTGCCTGCACCACCGAACGGTTGGCGGTAATGCCTTCGCCACCCTCGCGGCCGAAGGCTGCGGAGGTATGCACCTTGAGATTCAGGTCCTGGGCCGGCTGGGCCAGGTCGG
Organism: Pseudomonas sp. NPDC008258; assembly: GCF_042956345.1. Classification (NCBI taxonomy): domain Bacteria; kingdom Pseudomonadati; phylum Pseudomonadota; class Gammaproteobacteria; order Pseudomonadales; family Pseudomonadaceae; genus Pseudomonas; species Pseudomonas sp. NPDC008258. Next base: position 43,580 of record NZ_JBIBGE010000023.1, on the reverse strand, counting down.
AAGCCTCGTAGGCAGCATCTTGCAGCTGCTTGCTGGCGTCGACGTAACGCTGCTCGACCAGCGGAATCTTCAGGTCGCGGGTCAGCTTGTCCTTCAGGCTGGCGAAGCTCGGAACTTCCGGTGCCTGCACACCCAACAGCTTGATCAGGTGGTAGCCGAACTCGGTGCGCACCGGTGCCGATACCTGGCCATCCCGCAGCTTGTACAGCGCCTCTTCGAACGCCGGGTCGTACACACCAGGGCCGGCGAAGCCAAGGTCACCACCGTTGTTGGCGGAACCCGGGTCCTGGGAGAACTCCTTGGCCAGCGCGGCAAAGTCTTCGCCCTTGGCCAGGCGCTGCCCGATCTCTTCGGCACGGGCCTTGGCCTGTGCGTCGGTGGCCTTGTCGTTGACCTCGATGAGGATGTGCGCGGCGTGGCGCTGCTCGGCGAGGTTGGCGATTTCCTTCTCGTACTGGGCCTTGAGCTCTTCGTCAGTCACTTTGACCTGATCGAAGAACGCCGACTTCTTCAGCTCGATGTAGTCGATCACCACCTGGTCAGGCGACATGAACTCCTTCGCGTGCTGGTCGTAGTGCGCCTTGACCTCTTCGTCGCTGACCTTTACCGCAGCCGGGTCGGCCTTGAAGGTCAGGGAGGCGAAGTCACGGGTCTGCTTCTCCAGGCGGGCAAAGGCATCGACCTGCTGGTCGGTGACAAAGCTGCTACCGGCCAGGCCGGTGCGCAGCTGGCCGATGAGCATTTCTTCGGCGAGCATGTCACGGAACTGCATGCGGCCGTAGCCCATCTGGCGGATGACCTGGTCGAAACGGTCAGCACTGAACTTGCCGTCCACCTGGAATTCCGGCGTCTGCAGGATCACCTGATCCAGCGCGGCCTCGGAGAAGGCGAACTTGGCATCTTCGGCGCCCTGCAACAGCAGCTTGCGGCTGATCAGGCCCTTGAGCGCCTCTTCACGCAGCAATTTGTCATCCAGCAGCGCCGGGTCGAAATCCTTGCCCAGCTGTTGCATCAACTGACGGCGCTGCATGTCGGCCGCCTGGCTCAGCTCGTTCTGGCTGATGGTCTGGCCGTTCACCTTGGCGGCGTCCTGGCTATGGGTGGCGGCCTGGAAAATGGCTTCGAAACCGGTCAACGCCATCAAAACGACGATAAGGCCGATGATGGTCTTGGCAATCCAACCTTGTGAATTGTCCCTGATATTTTGCAGCATGCGTCCCCCAGAAACGGCTGTACCACTGCGTCGACAACCGCGGAGCGTGGGTAGAAACCTGATAAAAGAAAGGCGCATCCGAGGATGCGCCTTTGCTTAGCAAACGTGTCAGGCGGGAACGTTTGCGCCCCGCCTTCACCGTGCTCGGACCAGGCCAGGCCGGGTCCGGCTGAAAGACGACTTAGTTGACGGCGTCTTTCAGGCCTTTGCCTGCCTTGAAACCTGGAACCTTGGCGGCTTCGATCTTGATCGCCTTGCCGGTTTGCGGGTTACGGCCGGTGCGCTCGGCGCGCTCCTTGACCGAGAAGGTACCGAAGCCAACCAGTACCACATCGTCACCTTGCTTCAGGGCGCCGGTGACGGATTCGATGACTGCGTCCAGCGCACGGCCGGCTACAGCTTTCGGGATGTCAGCAGATGCGGCGATAGCGTCAATCAGTTCCGACTTGTTCACTCTAAGTCCCCTTATTTCTCTATTGAGTTTGTTTCTAAGTATGTAATGAAAAGCTTATGAAACGTGCGCTGGGTGGCCTGATGACAATAGCGTGCCGCTTTATAGCAAGGCCCCGAAAAAACTGTCAAGGAAAGCCCCCCAGCCTAAAACTACTAATGTGTGCTAATTCTTTCCTTAGCATCACCGTCGCGCTTTTCATCTTTCGCGACAATCTCAGGAGCCACATCTGGCAAGGGCTCCGGGGCGTATTGCAGCGCAATTTGCAGGACTTCGTCAATCCATTTGACCGGTTTGATCTGCAGATCCTGTTTGATATTTTCAGGAATCTCCTTCAGATCGCGAACATTCTCCTCTGGAATGATCACCGTCTTGATCCCGCCACGGTGTGCCGCCAGCAGTTTTTCCTTCAGCCCACCGATGGCCAGCACTTGGCCACGCAGGGTGATTTCACCGGTCATGGCCACGTCGGCACGCACCGGAATCTGCGTCAGCGCCGACACCAGCGCGGTGCACATGCCGATACCGGCGCTTGGGCCGTCCTTCGGCGTGGCGCCTTCCGGCATGTGGATATGCACGTCGTGCTTCTCATGGAAGTCGGCGGCAATACCCAGGCTGCGGGCGCGGCTACGCACCACGGTCTGCGCGGCAGTGATCGACTCGACCATCACATCACCCAGCGAGCCGGTCTTGATCAGCTGACCTTTGCCGGGGATGACCACGGATTCGATGGTCAGCAATTCGCCGCCCACCTGGGTCCATGCCAAGCCGGTGACCTGGCCGATCTGGTCCTGCTGCTCGGCCAGGCCGTAGCGGAACTTGCGCACGCCCAGCAGGTGCTCCAGCTGCTCGCTGGCCACCTTGACCTTGACCTGTTTCTGCCCGGTATGTTCCTTGACCACCTTGCGGCAGACCTTGGCAATTTGCCGCTCCAGGCCCCGCACACCGGCTTCGCGGGTGTAGTAGCGGATGATGTCGCGGATCGCCGAAACGTCGACCTCCAGCTCTTCCTTCTTCAAGCCGTTGGCCTTGACCTGCTTGGGCACCAGGTACTTGACCGCGATGTTGATCTTCTCGTCCTCGGTGTAACCCGGCAGGCGGATGACTTCCATCCGGTCAAGCAGCGCCGGCGGGATGTTCATCGAGTTCGAGGTACACAGGAACATCACGTCCGAGAGGTCGTAATCAACCTCCAGGTAGTGGTCGTTGAAGTTGTGGTTCTGCTCCGGGTCGAGCACTTCCAGCAGCGCCGAAGCCGGGTCGCCACGCATGTCGCTGCCCATCTTGTCGATTTCATCGAGCAAGAACAGCGGGTTGCGCACGCCCACCTTGGTCATTTTCTGGATCAGGCGACCTGGCATGGAGCCGATGTAGGTACGGCGGTGGCCACGGATTTCGGCCTCGTCACGCACGCCACCCAGGGCCATGCGCACGAATTTGCGGTTGGTGGCAGCCGCGATCGACTCGGCCAGCGAGGTCTTGCCGACGCCGGGCGGGCCAACCAGGCACAGCACCGGACCACGGATTTTCTTGACGCGCTTTTGCACGGCAAGGTACTCGAGGATGCGTTCCTTGACCTCTTCCAGGCCATAGTGGTCGGCATCGAGAATTTCCTCGGCCTTGGTCAGGTCCAGGCGCACCTTGCTCTGGGCCTTCCACGGCACCTGTACGAGCCAGTCGAGGTACGAACGCACCACGGTGGCCTCAGCCGACATCGGCGACATCTGCTTGAGCTTGTTCAGCTCGGCCTGGGCCTTGGTCAGGGCATCCTTGGGCAGGCCAGCGGCTTCGATGCGCTTTTTCAGCTCTTCGATTTCGTTGTGGCCTTCATCGCCATCGCCGAGTTCTTTCTGAATGGCCTTCATCTGCTCATTCAGGTAGTACTCGCGCTGGCTACGCTCCATCTGCTTCTTGACCCGACCGCGAATACGCTTTTCGACCTGCAACAGATCGATTTCGGCATCCAGCAGCGCCAGCACATGCTCGACACGCGTGGTCAGGTCGACAATTTCGAGAATTTCCTGCTTCTGCTCGATCTTCAAGGCCATGTGTGCGGCCATGGTGTCGACCAGGCGCCCCGGCTCTTCGATGCTGTTCAGCGAAGACAGCACTTCGGCAGGGACTTTCTTGCCCAACTGCACGTACTGCTCGAATTGCGAGAGCAACGTGCGCACGAACACTTCCGACTCGCGCTCGGCAGCGTCGGTTTCGTCGATCAGGGAGACTTCGGCACGGATGTGCCCTTCTACTTCGGTAAAACGCTCCACGGCGCCGCGCTGCTCGCCCTCGACCAGCACTTTGACGGTGCCGTCAGGCAGTTTCAGCAATTGCAGTACGGTGGCAACGGTACCGACGCGGTACAGGGCGTCTTCACCCGGGTCGTCGTCGGCTGGATTCTTCTGGGCCAGCAGGAGGATCTGCTTTTCGCCCGTCATCGCTGCCTCAAGGGCTTCGATGGACTTTTCGCGCCCCACGAACAGCGGGATAACCATGTGCGGGTAAACAACGACATCGCGCAATGGCAAAAGAGGCAAGTCGAGGGTGGTCTTCATGATTTCGCCTCTACAGCGGCCTTATGGCCGGAAACCGGTGGAAATGATGCTTGGACCTAATGTGGGGGCACGCTTGGGAAATTACAAGCGCTAGCGCAGGAAAAGCAGAAAGGGGCCCGTAGGCCCCTTCCTTGCTTGCAACCATCAACCGGCCTTTGCCTGGATCAGGCGTCTGGCGCGGCCTTGGCTTGTGGCTCGCTGTTCTCGTAGATCATCAGCGGCTGCGAGCTACCATCGATGACGCTCTCGTCGATCACCACCTTGCTGACATCCTTCTTCGAAGGAATTTCGTACATGGTGTCGAGCAGGACGCCTTCGAGGATCGAACGCAGGCCACGGGCGCCGGTCTTGCGCTCCAGGGCCTTGCGAGCGACAGCCTTGAGCGCATCGCTGCGGAACTCCAGGTCGACGCTTTCCATCTCGAACAGCTTGGCATACTGCTTGGTCAGGGCGTTCTTCGGCTCGGTGAGGATCTGCATCAAAGCAGCCTCGTCCAGCTCGTCGAGGGTAGCCAGCACTGGCAGACGGCCAACGAACTCCGGAATCAGGCCAAACTTGACCAGATCGTCCGGTTCGACCTCACGCAGGGACTCACCAACCTTCTTGCCCTCTTCCTTGCTGCGTACTTCGGCGCCAAAACCGATGCCACCCTTGGTGGAACGGCCCTGGATGACCTTTTCCAGGCCCGAGAAGGCACCACCGCAAATGAACAGGATATTGCGGGTATCAACCTGCAGGAATTCCTGTTGCGGGTGTTTACGGCCGCCTTGCGGCGGGACCGAAGCCACAGTGCCTTCGATCAGCTTCAGCAGTGCCTGCTGCACGCCCTCGCCCGAAACGTCCCGGGTGATGGACGGGTTGTCCGACTTGCGCGAAATCTTGTCGATTTCGTCGATGTAGACAATGCCCATCTGGGCCTTTTCCACGTCGTAGTCGCACTTCTGCAACAGCTTCTGAATGATGTTCTCGACGTCCTCACCCACATAACCGGCTTCGGTCAGGGTGGTGGCGTCAGCAATGGTGAACGGTACGTTCAACAGCCGTGCAAGGGTTTCGGCGAGCAGGGTCTTGCCCGAGCCGGTCGGCCCGATGAGCAGGATGTTGCTCTTGCCCAGTTCGACTTCGTCGCCCTTCTTGTCACGCTGGTTCAGGCGCTTGTAGTGGTTATACACCGCTACGGCCAGCACCTTTTTCGCGCGCTCCTGACCAATGACGTACTGGTCAAGGATGCCGCTGATTTCTTTCGGCGAAGGCAATTTGTGCGCGCTGCTCTCGGCCTGGGCTTCCTGCACCTCCTCACGGATGATGTCATTGCACAGGTCGACGCACTCGTCGCAGATAAATACCGAGGGCCCGGCAATCAATTTGCGCACTTCGTGCTGGCTTTTGCCGCAGAAGGAGCAATAGAGCAATTTGCCGCTGTCCTCGCCGTTACGGGTGTCAGTCATTCGATCGATCCAATCCGGTAGGCTTGCAACACAAGATGAAGGCAATTGCGGGCTTTTTCAAGTCCGCAGGTAGGCGCTTTGGGCGCCTGCCTGCTCTGGCACCCCGGTTCAGGAGGCCAGTTGCCGCTTGTCGTAGACCGAGTCGATCAGGCCGTACTCGGCCGCGCGCGAGGCGCTCATGAAGTTGTCACGCTCAGTATCACGCTGAATGGTCTCGAGGTCCTGGCCGGTATGGTAGGCCAGCAGCTCGTTGAGACGCGCCTTGATGCTGAGGATTTCCTGGGCGTGGATCTGGATGTCGGTAGCCTGGCCCTGGAAGCCGCCCAGCGGCTGGTGAATCATCACCCGCGAGTTGGGCAGGCAGTGACGCTTGCCTTTGGCACCGGCAGTCAACAGGAAGGCACCCATGCTGCAGGCCTGGCCGATGCAGATGGTGGAGACATCCGGCTTGATGAACTGCATGGTGTCGTAGATCGACATGCCGGCAGTCACCGAACCGCCAGGGGAGTTGATGTAAAGATGGATATCCTTGTCCGGGTTTTCCGCCTCAAGGAACAGCATCTGCGCCACCACCAGGTTGGCCATGTAGTCTTCTACAGGACCTACCAGGAAGATCACTCGCTCCTTCAACAGGCGCGAGTAGATGTCATAGGCGCGTTCGCCACGGGCGGACTGCTCGATAACCATCGGGACCAGACCGCCTGCGGCCTGGATGTCAGAGCTCTGCTGAATATAAGAATTGCGGGACATGTCCTGCGCTCACTCCCAAATAGTCATGGCTTGAATACGCACAAGCCAGCGCGAAGGCTGGCTTGTGGGGGTTTCCTACGAGAGTAGCCTGTTACTCAGCAGCGGCAGGAGCCTCAGCTGGTTTTACGGCTTCTTCGTACGAGACCGACTTGTCGGTCACAGTCGCTTTCTGCAGAACAGTATCTACAACTTGCTCTTCCAGCACAACCGAACGCACTTCGTTCAGTTGCTGGTCGTTCTTGTAGTACCAGGCGATGACCTGCTCAGGCTCCTGGTAGGCCGAAGCCATTTCTTCGATCATTTCGCGAACCTTGGCGTCGTCCGGCTTCAGCTCGAACTGCTTGACCACTTCGGCCACGATCAGGCCCAGCACTACGCGGCGCTTGGCTTGCTCTTCGAACAGCTCGACTGGCAGCTGCTCAGGCTTGATGTTGCCACCGAACTGCTGAACAGCCTGCACGCGCAGACGGTTGACTTCGTTTTCCAGCAGCGCTTTTGGCACTTCGATCGGGTTGGCGGCCAGCAGACCGTCCATGACCTGGTTCTTCACCTTGGTCTTGATCGCCTGACGCAGTTCACGCTCCATGTTCTTGCGAACTTCGTTGCGGAAGCCTTCCAGGGTCGATTCCTTGATGCCGAACTGGGCGAAGAACTCTTCGTTCAGCTCTGGCAGCGCAGGGGCGGCAACACTGTTGACGGTGATGGTGAACTCGGCGGCTTTGCCAGCCAGGTCCAGGTTCTGGTAGTCCTCTGGGAAGGTCACGTTGACAACGCGCTCTTCGCCAGCCTTGGCGCCAACCAGGCCTTCTTCGAAGCCTGGGATCATGCGGCCGGAGCCCAGTACCAGCTGGGTGCCCTTGGCCGAACCACCGGCAAACACTTCACCGTCGACCTTGCCGACGAAATCGATGTTGACCTGGTCGTCGTTCTGCGCGGCGCGCTCGACGGCCTCGAAGCGGGTGTTCTGCTTGCGCAGCACTTCCAGCATGTTGTCCAGGTCGGCGTCAGCCACTTCGGCGCTCAGGCGCTCGACGTTGATCGACTCCAGGCCAGCAACAGTGAACTCAGGGAACACTTCGAAGACGGCGACGAATTCCAGATCCTTGCCTTTTTCGAAGGATTTTGGCTCTACGGACGGAGCGCCAGCCGGGTTCAGTTTCTGCTCGACGATGGCTTCGTAGAAGGAAGCCTGGACCAGGTCACCGAAAGCCTCTTGACGAGCGTCAGCTTCGAAGCGCTGACGGATCACGTTCATCGGCACTTTGCCAGGACGGAAGCCCGCGATCTTGGCGCGCTTGGCAGTCTGCTGCAGACGCTTGTTGACTTCGTTCTCGACGCGCTCGGCCGGAACGGCGATGGTCATGCGGCGCTCGAGAGCGGAAGTGTTTTCAACAGAAACTTGCATGGATATTCCTCGTTGCACAGACGTTAGCCGGCGTTAGCCCGACTCCAGAATCAAGGGCAAGCATTCTAGTGAGTCGCGCAGCAGAAGTCACCCCACACGGGACGACGGGAAACCACGCCGGTCGATTAACTTTCAAGGCCCGCACGGCATACCGCCGAGCCTGTTTCAATAAGGGCCGCACGACACCTGGGCGCCCTGCAGCCGAAATACCTTGTCAAACAACCGCCAACAACGGCCTCGCTTCCTTTATTCAGGATCGATTTCGTTGAACTGGCAGTACTCTTCCCATTCCAGCCCCAGCGCCTCGGCCACCTCACGATGCGTTTCCAGGCGCATGGCCTTCAGCTGCTCCGGAGTTTCGGCGATCAACTGCAGCGCCAGCTCCCAGGGCTGAATACCCTGCTCGTCGGCTGCTTCCTCGAACGCCCACTCGATCTGCTGGGCTTGCTCGCGCGCATCCAGCTCGCGGATTTCCTCAAGCAGCTGCGGATTGGCTTCGGCAAAGCGCTGTAGCGCAAGGGCCTGACGGGATTCTTTTGCGATCATCGGGCTGTTCCTCTACCGGCCAAATGGGCCGATGTTTCAACCGGCTGAAATCTAACAGCTTTTATTGGGGTGTCACTAGAGGATTACAAGGGGCAAGTCGCATTGATTTACCGCCCGGCGAATTGCCTTACGGCATCGCAGGAGACGCCCCATGGCATGGGGACGCGCCGACAGCTTGAATGGAGTACCTTTTTTGGTACACTTCCATGGACAGGAACAAGCTGACACTCAAAGCACACTTCTATCGCACCGAGGCCGGCAACGAACCCGTACGCGAATGGCTGGCATCCCTCCAGCCCACAGACAAGTACCTTATAGGCACCGAGATCAAGACAATTCAGATTGGTTGGCCACTCGGCATGCCCCTTGTCAGAAAGCTCGAAAATGCCTTGTGGGAAGCCAGGATAAACCTGGCAAACCGAATCGCCCGGGTTCTTTTTACCGTGGACGGAAACACCATGATCCTGCTTCACGGCTTCATCAAGAAGAGCCAGAAAACACCCGCGCCAGACCTGGCCACCGCCAGACAGCGCAAAGCCGCCATAGAGAGGCACCCGCAATGAACCCACATATAGGCACCGATTTCGACGACTTTCTGGCAGGCGAGCAGCTTGCCGAAGAGGTATCTGCAGCCGCCCTCAAGCGCGTGATCGCCTGGCAGATCGCCGAAACCATGAAGGCGCAAAAAATCAGCAAGAAGGTACTGGCCGAACGCATGCACACCAGCCGAACTGCCGTTGATCGCGCACTGGACCAGAATGACCCAGGCATGACACTGGCCACGTTGGCCAGCGCAGCGCGAGCCCTTGGGCAACGTGTAGAGGTACGCCTGGTACCGGAGAACGGCCCCGCCCTCGCCTGAGCAAGCCAGCCACTGCTGAAGACCCAAAAACAAAAAAGGCGCCTGATCTCACGATCAAGGCGCCTCTTCAAGAATATGGGGTGGACGATGGGAATCGAACCCACGACAACTGGAATCACAATCCAGCGCTCTACCAACTGAGCTACGCCCACCATATTGCGGTGTTACGATGTTGCGGTACAACCTTACAGAAGCATGGTGCGGACGAAGAGACTCGAACTCTTACAGCTTGCGCCGCTGGAACCTAAATCCAGTGTGTCTACCAATTTCACCACGTCCGCGTAACGCTTAAAACAAAGGCGCCAGATGCTATCGAGGCGCCCTTGAAGAATATGGGGTGGACGATGGGAATCGAACCCACGACAACTGGAATCACAATCCAGCGCTCTACCAACTGAGCTACGCCCACCATATTGCATTACAGCCTACTTGCTTGCCAAAGCTGCCTAATGGCGCACCCGGCAGGACTCGAACCTGCGACCATCCGCTTAGAAGGCGGATGCTCTATCCAGCTGAGCTACGGGCGCTTAAGCTTGAAGCCTAACCGAATGAGACCTTAACAGCGAACTGCTAAACCACTCATTCTGCCCGACTTAGCCAACCAGTGCTAGGCTGTGCCCGACAAGTGCGGCGAATCTTATAGTCGACCCTGTAAGTCGTCAACACCTTTTTAAAAAAAATTTAAATTATTTAAGGGGTTAGGGGATTTGCCCGACCACCCGCCTTTGCCCATGGGCCGTGTCGTGCGAGAATGCGCCCTCTTTATTGTTTCCTTCTCGATGGTTAATCACGCGTCTATGACTGCACACCTAATCGATGGCAAGGCGATCGCCGCCAACCTGCGCAAGCAGATCGCTCAACGTGTCGTGGAGCGTCGCCAGCAAGGCCTGCGTACACCGGGCCTGGCAGTGATCCTGGTCGGCACCGACCCCGCCTCCCAAGTCTATGTCTCGCACAAGCGCAAGGACTGCGAAGAGGTCGGCTTCATTTCGCAGGCATTCGACCTGCCCAGCGAAACCACGCAGCAGGCCCTGACCGAGCTGGTCGACCGCCTCAATGACGACCCGGCTGTCGACGGCATCCTGCTGCAACTGCCGCTGCCAGCTCACCTGGACGCATCGCCGTTGCTTGAGCGCATTCGCCCGGATAAAGATGTGGACGGTTTCCACCCTTACAACATCGGCCGCCTGGCCCAGCGTATCCCGCTGCTGCGCCCGTGCACGCCAAAAGGCATCATGACCCTGCTGGAAAGCACCGGTCAGGACCTGTACGGCATGAATGCAGTCATCGTCGGCGCTTCCAACATCGTGGGTCGCCCGATGGCCATGGAACTGTTGCTGGCCGGTTGCACCGTTACCGTTTGCCACCGCTTCACCAAGGACCTGGCCGGCCATGTCGGGCGTGCCGACCTGGTGGTCGTGGCTGCCGGCAAGCCGGGCCTGGTCAAGGGTGAGTGGGTCAAGGAAGGTGCCATCGTCATCGACGTGGGTATCAACCGCCAGGAAGACGGCAAGCTGGTCGGCGACGTGGTCTACGAGACCGCCCTGCCACGTGCCGGCTGGATCACCCCGGTGCCAGGTGGCGTTGGGCCGATGACCCGCGCTTGCCTGCTGGAAAACACGCTGTATGCGGCGGAAGAGCTGCACAAGTAACACGGCGCAAAATGAAAACGGCACCTCTGGCAGGTGCCGTTTTTTTTGCCTGTGATTCATGCATTGGCCTTGCTGGCCTCTTCGCGGGCTTGCCCGCTCCCACAGGATTCCCATACCCCTTTCCTGTGGGAGCGGGCGAGCCCGCGAAGAAGCCCACGCGGTGCTCAGCCGATCACTTCCTGGCCGCCTCCCATGACTTCAGCAGTTCGTTGTAGCTGACCGTCTCGCCTTCGGGCTTTTCGTTGGCCAGCTTGGGCTTGGGTGCGCCGGGCTGGTCAAACCAGTACTGGGCATCCTTCTCCGGGTTGAGCTTGGGTGCACAGGTGGCCTGGGCGTTGGACCGCTGCAAACGTTCCATCATGCGGTCCTGGTCCCGCGCCAGGCCATCCAGGGCCTCCTGCGGGGTCTTCTCGCCACTGGCCACTTCGGCAATGTGGCTCCACCACAGCTGCGCCAACCGCGGATAATCCGGCACATTGGTGCCGGTTGGCGTCCACTGCACCCGTGCCGGACTGCGGTAGAACTCCACCAGCCCACCCAGCTTGGGCGCCAGGTCGGTCATGGCCTGGGAGTTGATGTCCGACTCACGAATCGGCGTCAGGCCGACGATGGTCTTTTTCAGCGACACCGTCTTGGAGGTGACGAACTGGGCATACAGCCACGCCGCCAAACGTTGCTTCTCGGGGGTGGATTTGAAGAAGGTCCATGAGCCCGTGTCCTGGTAACCCAGCTTCATCCCCTCCTCCCAGTACGGCCCCTTCGGCGAGGGTGCCATGCGCCATTTCGGCGTGCCGTCGGCATTCACTACCGGCAACCCCGGCTTGGTCATGTCGGCGGTAAACGCGGTGTACCAGAAAATCTGCTGGGCAATGTTGCCCTGTGCTGGCACCGGGCCCGCCTCGGAGAAGGTCATGCCCTGGGCTTCCTTGGGCGCATAGGCGCGCATCCAGTCCACGTACTTCTGCGTGGCATACACCGCAGCCGGGCCATTGGTGTCGCCGCCGCGGGTCACGCTGGAGCCTACCGGGTGGCAGTCCTCCACGCGAATGCCCCACTCATCCACTGGCAAACCGTTTGGCAACCCCTTGTCGCCGCCGCCGGCCATCGAGAACCAGGCGTCGGTGAAACGCCAGCCCAGCGAAGGGTCCTTCTTGCCGTAGTCCATGTGGCCATAAACGCGCTTGCCGTCGATTTCCTTGACGTCTTCGGTGAAGAACTTGGCAATGTCCTCATAGGCCGACCAGTTAACCGGCACACCCAGTTCGTAACCGTACTTTTCCTTGAACCTGGCCTTGAGCTCTGGCCGTTCGAACCAGTCGGCGCGGAACCAGTACAGGTTGGCGAACTGCTGGTCGGGCAGTTGGTAGACCTTGCCATCAGGCGCAGTGGTGAAGGAAATGCCGATAAAGTCCTTCAGGTCGAGGGTCGGCGAAGTGTAGTCCTTGCCTTCGTTGGCCATCAGATCGGTAATCGATTCCACCTTGCCGTAGCGAAAATGCGTACCGATCAGGTCGGAGTCGTTGACCCAACCGTCGTAGATGTTCTTGTCCGACTGCATCTGCGTCTGCAGTTTTTCCACCACGTCACCTTCCTGCAACAGGTCGTGGGTCAGCTGGATGCCGGTAATTTCGCTAAAGGCCTTGGCCAGCACCTTGGACTCGTATTCATGGGTGGTGATGGTTTCCGACACCACGTTGATCTTCATGCCACGGAATGGCTCTGCTGCCTTGATGAACCACTTCAACTCGGCCAGCTGCTGCTCCGGAGTAAGGGTCGAAGGCTTGAACTCGCTGCCGAGCCATTTCCTGGCCGCGTCTTCGTACTGGTCAGCCCAGGCTGGACCGTGCACGCTAGCCAGTACCAGCAAGGCGGCCAGGGTCAAATGTCGCCTGTTGTGCTTGTTGTCGAACATTGTGATCTCCCGTTTCGGTTATTCCACAGGGCCGCTCGTTCAGCCCCAGCGCAGCACCACCAGCAGCCACGCCAGCGACAGCAGCGAGGCCACCCACAATGGCCAGTCGCTGACGCCGACCACCAGCAGGTGCAGGTAGGCGCTGGCCAGCAGGCCGATGAACAAGCGATCACCACGGCTGGTGACCAGCGGCAGGAAGCCCCGCCGTTCTACGCAGGGGCGGCGCAGTTCGAGCAGGGTCATACCCAGCAGCAGCACGCCAACCGCGGCGAAAAAAAGCGCCGTCGGCAAGGTCCAGGCCATCCACTCCATGCGTTGCCCTCCTTACACCCGGCCCAGGGCAAAGCCCTTGGCCACATGGTTGCGGACAAACCAGATCACCAGCATGCCCGGCAAGATGGTCAGCACCCCTGCCGCCGCCAGCACCCCCCAGTCGATGCCTGATGCCGACACGGTACGGGTCATCACGGCGGCAATCGGTTTGGCATTCACCGAGGTCAGGGTGCGCGCCAGCAGCAGTTCAACCCAGGAAAACATGAAGCAGAAAAATGCCGTGACGCCGATGCCGGAGCCAATCAGCGGGATGAAGATTTTCACGAAGAAGCGCGGGAAGCTGTAGCCGTCGATGTAGGCCGTTTCGTCGATCTCCTTCGGCACGCCCGACATGAACCCTTCCAGGATCCACACCGCCAAGGGCACGTTGAACAGGCAGTGGGCCAAAGCCACGGCAATATGGGTATCGAACAGGCCGATCGACGAGTACAGCTGGAAGAACGGCAGCAGGAACACCGCTGGGGGCGCCATACGGTTGGTCAGCAGCCAGAAGAACAGGTGCCGGTCGCCGAGGAAGCGGTAGCGCGAGAAGGCATAGGCCGCTGGCAACGCCACCAGTAGCGAGATCAGCGTGTTCAGGCACACGTAGTACAGCGAGTTGATGTAACCGCTGTACCAGCTGGCATCGGTGAAAATCACCCGGTAGTTTTCAAGGGTGAACGCCTGTGGCCACAGGGTCAGCCCGCCCAGGATCTCGGTGTTGCTCTTGAACGACATGTTCAACAACCAGTAGATCGGCACCAGCAGGAAGAAGAAATACAGCAGCAAGGCCAGCGTTTTGCGCGTGCTCATGGGCTAGTCCTTGTCGGCATGGGTCATGGCTGTGTAGAACAGCCACGACACCAGCAGGATGATCAGGAAGTACACCAGGGAGAACGCCGCAGCCGGGCCCAGGTCGAACTGCCCCACCGCCATGCGCGTCAGGGTCTGGCTGAGGAAGGTGGTGGCGTTGCCAGGCCCGCCACCGGTCAGCACGAAGGGCTCGGTGTAGATCATGAAGCTGTCCATGAAGCGCAGCATCACCGCGATCAGCAGCACGTTCTTCAGCTTGGGCAGCTGGATATGGCGGAACACCGCCCAACCCGAGGCGCGGTCGATACGCGCAGCCTGGTAGTAAACATCGGGAATGGCGCGTAGCCCCGAATAGCACAGCAGCGCCACCAGCGAGGTCCAGTGCCATACGTCCATCACCAGCACGGTAAGCCACGCATCGAACGGGTCGCCGGCATAGTTGTAGCCAACCCCGAGCTTGGCCAGGGTAGCGCCAAGCAGGCCGATATCGGCGCGGCCGAAGATCTGCCAGATAGTGCCCACCACGTTCCACGGGATCAGCAACGGGATGGCCATGACGATCAGGCATACCGAGGCCATGCGCCCCTTGGTCGGCATGGTCAGCGCAATGGCGATGCCCAGCGGGATCTCGATCAGCAAGACGCAGGCAGAGTAGATGAACTGGCGCAGCAGCGCGTCATGCAACGCCGGGTCGCGCAGCACCTGGCGGTACCAGTCGGCGCCGACGAAGTAGCGGTTGGACTGGTCGAAAATATCCTGCACCGAGTAGTTGACCACGGTCATCATCGGCACCACCGCACTGAACGCCACCAGCAGGAACACCGGCAGCACCAGCCACCAGGCCTTGTTGTTCTGCACCTTGTTCATCGGTCAGCCTCCAGCAGCACATCGTCGACGTACAGCATCAGCCATTGCGACGGCAGGTTGACCCAGGCCCGATCCACGGGCAAAGGGCGGTCCTCGCCCAGGCGCGCCTTCAGCGCAACACCGCCCAGTTCGACGGTGACGATGCGGTAGGTGCCCAGGTCCTCGACATCCAGCACCCGAGCCGGGATGGCGCCATCGAACGGGCTGTCCCACAGCTGTACGAACTCTGGCCGGATACCCACTTGCAAGCGCCCGCCCGCCGTCGCCGCAAGGCGTTCACGCAGGCCGTCGGGCAGCGTCAGGTGGACATCGCCAAACACCACCCCGCCTGCCTCGGCATGCACCTCGATCAGGTTCATCCCAGGGCTGCCGATGAAATAGCCGACAAAGGTATGCCGCGGCCGCTCGAACAGCTCGCGCGGGGTACCGAACTGGACGATGCGCCCGCCATGCATTACCGCGATCTTGTCGGCGAAGGTCGACGCCTCCAGCTGGTCGTGGGTGACGTAGATCATGGTGATGTTGAACTGCTCGTGGATCTGCTTCAGCTTGCGCCGCAGCTTCCACTTCAGGTGCGGGTCGATCACCGTGAGCGGTTCGTCGAACAGGATCGCAGACACGTCATCACGCACCAGGCCGCGGCCCATGGAGACTTTCTGTTTTTCGTCGGCACTGAGGTTGCGTGCCTTCTTGCGCAACACACCGGCCAGGTCGAGCACTTCGGCTATTTCTTCCACCCGGGCACGCACCCGGGCTTCATCCAGCCCCTGGTTACGCAGCGGGAAGGCCAGGTTGTCGAACACCGTCATGGTGTCGTACACCACCGGGAACTGGAACACCTGGGCTATGTTGCGTGCTTGCGGCGACAGCTGGTTAACCGGCTTGCCGTCGAACAGCACTTCGCCATGGGACGGTGTCAGCAGCCCGGAAATGATGTTGAGCAAGGTCGACTTGCCGCAGCCGGATGGCCCAAGCAGCGCGTAGGCACCGCCCTGCTCCCATACATGCTCCAGCGCGTGCAGGGCATAGTCCGCCTCGCTGGCAGGCTGGCGGCTGTAGCTGTGCGCCAGTTGGCGCAGGCGGATCTCGGCCATCACCCTCTCCTTGCCTGGCGCAGCCCCGGGGCCTGCACCAACGCCCCGTTGCTGTCGAAGACGAACAGCTTGTGTGTGGGGATGAACACGCGAATCGGCGTGTCCACCTGGTATTCGTGCACCCCCGGCAGGTGAAGGATCACGCGCCAATGCTCATTGCGCACATGCAGGAAAGTCTCTGAACCACTGATCTCGGCAAGCTCCACCAGCACCGACAGCTCCAGGTCATCGTCGTGGGCCGGTACCAGCGTGATATGGCTGGGGCGCACACCAAAGCGGTAGTCGCCTTCGGCAAGCGCCTGCAAGTCGGCATTGCGGGCAAAGTGCACGGCCTGGGCCAGGCTCACTTCATTGCCACTGATACGGCCAGGCACGAGGTTGATCGGCGGCTCGGAAAACAGCTCGGCAGCCAGCACACTGCCGGGGCGCTGATACACCTCGGCGGTGGGCCCGCTCTGCACGATACGGCCCTCATGCACAAGGGTGGTGGTGCCACCCAGCGCCAGTGCTTCGTTGGGTTCGGTGGTGGCGTACACGGGAATGCAATGGCGCGCCGCGAACAGCTCGCGCAGCTCCTGGCGCAGGCCCTCACGCAACTTGTAGTCGAGGTTGACCAAGGGCTCGTCGAAGAGGATCAGCGAGGCATCCTTGACCAACGCCCGGGCCATGGCCGTGCGTTGCTGCTGGCCACCGGACAGCTCCAGCGGCAGGCGCTGCAGGTAGGGTTCGATGCGCAGCATTTCGGCGGTTTCCTGCACCCGCCGGCGGATTTCCGCCTCGGCCATGCGCGCCTGGCGCAACGGCGAGGCGATGTTTTCGTACACGCTCAAGGTCGGGTAATTGATGAACTGCTGATACACCATCGACACATTGCGCTGGCGCACCGGCACACCCGTCACATCCTTGCCATCCATCAGCACACGGCCCCGGTCCGGGCGGTCGAGCCCGGCCATCAGGCGCATCAGGCTGGTCTTGCCGGCCAGGGTGCGGCCCAGCAGCACGTTGAACGAACCGGGCTCGAAACGCAGTGATGCATCAACGATCCACGGCTGGTTGTCGACGCTGCGGCTGACCTGCTCCAGCACCAGGGACATGGCATGGCCTTCTTGTCGTTGTTGTCCGCCAGCCACAGCCAGTTCCGTGCCAGTTGCCCCTCGACGCTCTGGCACGGGGCCTGGGCGCCAGCACGGGCAAATCGCCGGTTCGCAAGTGAACACAATCACTGAACAACTGAACACACGCCAGTTTGACAATGAACACCGGTGAACAACACTGAACAGCGGTCCGCCCATAACAACAACCACACAGGACAGGCCCATGGCTGCATCCGCTTCGCCCCATGCCCAACTGATCCAGGCCTCCTGGGCCCGCTGCCGCGATCACGGCCTGCAGCCGCAGCAGGCCCCGGATTTCGACTGCCTGACCCGCGCCGAACTCAGCGCCCTGCTGGAACAGCGCCAGGCCCTGCTGTGCCTGACCCGTGAGGAAGTGCTGCCGCAATACGCGCACCTGCTGGGCAACGCCAGCTACCTGGTGATGCTGGCCGATGCCAGCGGCTGCCTGCTCGACAGCTGGGGCTCGCGGCGTTTCATCGAGCCGCGCCAGCAGCATGGTTTCAGCGCCGGCGCCCATTGGCACGAGCGTGGCGTCGGCACCAATGCCCTGGGCACCACGCTGGTCTGCGCCGAGGCGATTCACGTTGGCCAGGACGAACACTTCCTGCGCCAGAACCGCTACATGTCCAGCGCCGCCGCCCCCCTGTTCGACGCTACGAGGCAACTGGTCGGGGTGCTCGACGTGGCCAGCGACGGCTACCTGCCCGCCAGCCAGACACTGGGCCTGGTGCGCATGATGAGCCAGAGCCTGGAAAACCGCCTGATCCTTGCCGAACACGCCGACCAGCATGCGCAACTGATCTTCAACAGTGCCTCCGACAACCTCGACAGCCCTTGGGCCGGCCTGCTGGTGTTCGATGGGCACGGGCAGGTGCTGGCCGCCAATCACCGGGCCGACAGCCTGCTCGGCGGTAACCCGCTGCGGCAGAACATCGAGCAACTGTTCCAGGTACCCCTGCAGCAACTGCTCAGCCACCCCCGACAACAGCCCTTCGCCCTTCAGGCCACCGGGCGCAACCGCTTTCATTGCCAGTGGCAGCCCCCGCGCAAAGCTACCCGCCAGCCCGAAGCCGGTCATGTCGATGCGCGCCTGGAAAAAGCGCGGGTACAGGCCGGCCTGCTGCTGGAAAAGGACATTCCGGTGCTGGTGCAGGGTGAAACGGGTGTGGGCAAGGAAGTGTTCGTAGAAACCCTGCACCGCGCCAGCAGCCGCGCCGGCCAGCCGCTGATCGCCGTCAATTGCGCGGCGATCCCGGCCGAACTGGTGGAGTCGGAGCTGTTCGGGTATGACAAAGGCGCGTTCACGGGCGCGCACCACAAGGGCAACCCGGGGCTGATCCGCAAGGCCGACCACGGCATCCTGTTTCTGGATGAGATTGGCGACATGCCCCTGCCTACCCAGGCCCGCCTGCTGCGTGTGCTGCAGTCGCGCAGCATCCAGCCACTGGGCAGCGGCGAACCGGTGGCGGTGGACATTCGCGTGGTGTCGGCAAGCAACCGCGACCTGGCTGAAGAAGTGCGTGCCGGGCGCTTTCGCCAGGACCTGTATTACCGCATAGCAGGGCTGGCAGTGATGCTGCCGCCACTGCGCGAGCGGGCAGACCGGCGACAGTTGATCGAACAGGTGCATGCCCGCTACCGCGAACCCGGGCAGCCTGCGCGGCTGCCGTCGGGCATTATCGAGCTGCTCGACCAACACCCCTGGCCAGGCAACCTGCGGGAACTGGTGAGTGTGTTGCAGGTGGCGCTGGCCCTGGCGGGCGACGGGGCAGTGGGTATCGAGCACTTGCCTGCAGGTTTTCTTGCCGAGTCGTCGATACCGCTGCTGCCAGCGACTGAAGAAGTGGACTTGCAAACGCGGGTGGCGCAGGCCAATGGCAACCTGTCAGCGGTGGCACGCCAGCTGGGGATCAGCCGGACCACACTGTACAAGCGATTGCGCGAGCGATGATGCCTTAGCGGTTGAAGCGTTCCACCAGGGCGCGCAATCCGGCACACACCTGTTCCAGTTCGGCACCCCGCGAAGCAGCGGCGTTGGCGCTGTTGGCACTGTGCTGGGCGATGCCGGCCACGCCATTGATCTGCCGCGACACATCATCAGCCACGGCGGACTGCTGCTGCGAAGCGGCGGCCATCTGCTGGCTCATGTCGCTGATGCGCTGCACCGCGTCACGAATGCCATGCAGCGCCTGGCGCGCTTGCTGCACCTGGGCAACGCCTTGTTCGGCCCCCGTAATGCCTTGGCTGGCAATGGCCACGGCTTGTTCGGCGCCACTGCGCAGTGTGTCGATGATGGCCTGGATATGCAGGGTGGACTGGCGGGTCTTGTCGGCCAGTGCCCGCACCTCATCGGCGACCACGGCAAAGCCACGGCCCTGTTCACCCGCACGCGCCGCCTCGATGGCGGCGTTGAGGGCCAGCAGGTTGGTCTGCTCGGCAATACCACGGATCATCCCTGCAGCATCGGCGATGGCACCGGTCTGACCGGCCAGGTGGCTGACCGCCTGGTTGATCTGTGTAACGGTGCCGGCCAAGGTGCGAATGGCCGCGCCACTGGCATCGGCCACCTGGCTGCCCTGCTCGGCCAACTGGTGCGCGGTGTGCGCCTCGGCGGCGGTCAACTGTACATGGTTGGCCACTTCCCCGATGGAGGCCGCCATCTGGTTCATCGCCGTGGCACTCAGGTCGGTTTCTGCACGCTGATCCAGCAATGCCGCCTCGGTGCTGCGCGACAACTGCCCGGCATCGTAGGCAGCTTCGGCCATTTGCGCGGCCAGGTCGCTCAACCGCGTCAATGCGGTTTTCAGCCGTGCCTCTTCGCTGATCAGCATCAGTTGCAGTTGCCCTGCATGGCCCGGCAGGTCGCTGTAGGTCAGGGCTGCGACCGGGTCGGCGAAGGCATCTCCAGCGCCCTCGATCACCTTCTGCATCTGGCGCCCGAAGGCGTTGCGCGTCCACAGGCCATAGGCCAGGAACAGCCCAGCGGTCAGCCCCTGCCCCACCAGGCCAGGCCACAGCTGGTTGGCGCCCAGCGCCAGCAGCCCACCAGCCAATGGCAGGGCCAAGGCTTGCGCCAGCAACGTCAGCCGGTGTGGCCAGGAGACTGCGCCCTGCCCATCGCGTAGCCGAGCATAAAGCGCCTCGGCACGTGCCACCTGCTCGCGGGTGGGGCACACCCGAACCGACTCGTAGCCGACTACCCGCCCGCCTTCGAGGATGGGGGTGACGTAGGCGTTGACCCAGTAATAGTCGCCGTTACGGCAGCGGTTCTTGACGATGCCCATCCAGCTCTTGCCAGCCTTCAGGTAGCGCCACATCAGCGCGTATACCGCTGGCGGCATGTCCGGGTGGCGCACCAGGTTGTGCGGGCTGCCGATCAGTTCAGCCTCGCTGTAGCCGCTGATGGCGGCGAATTCGGGGTTGCAATACGTGATCAGGCTGGCGGTATCAGTCGCTGAAATCAGCCGCTGATCAGAGGGGAAACGCTGCTCGACCGGGGTGACCGGAAGGTTGAGACGCACGATGAGGCTCCATTCATTGGGATGCCGGGCGTGTGCTGCCAAACGCTTCCGGGAAGAATCCCCCCCAAAATGCCCTTTTGTGACCGCCAAGTCAGGCGCGGATTCTACGAATCCCACTGCATAAAGCAAATAAACCTTACTAATCATGCCGTTATCCAGGATTTCACGGTCGCCACCGCGCTTGGCAAGCGGATTGCAGAGGTGTTCAAGGCACTGGCCACGCCCTGCAAAGATTCATACGAGCCCCTTTCAAGGCACGCACCGAACTAGAGCCTGGCAGGCCGGATTGCCCCATAACTGGTCAGACCGGTAAGGCCAAAAACCCTTGCAATCCAGGTTTTTTCGCGCTTTTATGGCCTCGCGCTGAACAAACCGGTAAGACCACAATAATTAAGTCCTGCGCTCTTTCGCCCCGTGCGGCTACCGAAGCAAGGACACCGATCAGAGACTCCTTCCATGCTCAAATGGTGCTCGCGTTCGATATTCCTGCAAGTCGTGCTCGGCCTTGCCCTCGGCATCGCCTGCGGTCTCAGCTTCCCCGACCTTTCCCTGCAACTCAAACCCCTGGGCGACGGCTTCATCAAGCTGATCAAGATGCTCATCGGCCTGATCGTGTTCTGCGTGGTAGTCAGCGGTATTTCGGGCGCGGGCGACCTGAAAAAGGTCGGGCGCATCGGCCTGAAGTCGGTGATCTACTTTGAAGTGCTCACCACCCTGGCGCTGGTGATCGGCCTGGTGTTCGCTTTCAGCAGTGGCATCGGCAGTGGTGCCAACATCCACCTGGACCAGCTGTCCAGCGCCGACGCCAACGGCCTGGCCGAGCGCGGCCAGCACATCCATGGCGCCACGGCGTTCTTCATGGACCTGATCCCCACCTCGGTGATCGGCGCCTTCGCCGACAACAACATTCTCCAGGTGCTGCTGTTCTCGGTGCTGTTCGGCAGCGCGCTGAACCTGGTGGGTGATTCGGCAGCCGGCATCTCGCGGCTGATCAACGAACTGAGCCACGTGATCTTCCGCATCATGGGCATGATCGTGCGCCTGGCCCCCATCGGCGTGTTTGGCGCCATCGCCTTCACCACCAGCAAGTACGGCCTGGAATCGCTGCAACACCTGGGCGGGCTGGTGGCGCTGTTCTACCTCACCTGCGCCGGCTTCGTGCTGATCGTGCTGGGTACCGTGATGCGCCTGTCCGGGCTGAAGCTGCTGCCGTTGATCAAGTACCTGCGTGAAGAGCTGACCATCGTCCTGGGGACCGCGTCTTCCGACGCCGTGCTGCCACAGATCATGCGCAAGCTGGAGCATCTGGGGATCGGCAGCTCCACGGTCGGCCTGGTAATCCCTACCGGTTACTCGTTCAACCTCGATGGTTTCTCCATCTACCTGACCCTGGCCATCGTGTTCATTGCCAATGCCACCGGCACGCCACTGGAAATGACCGACCTGCTGACCATCCTGCTGGTGTCGCTGGTGACTTCAAAGGGTGCTCACGGCATCCCAGGCTCGGCGCTGGTGATCCTCGCTGCCACCCTTACCGCCGTGCCGGCAATTCCGGTGGTCGGCCTGGTGCTGGTGCTGGCAGTGGACTGGTTCATGGGCATCGGCCGGGCGCTGACCAACCTGATTGGCAACTGCGTGGCCACCGTGGCCATCGCCCGCTGGGAAAAGGACATTGACCTGGAGCGTGCGCAGAACGTGCTCGACGGCAAGCTGGGCTTCACGCCCACACCGCGCAAGCAGCCCAACACGCACCATCAACAGGAATTCTGAACCAAAGCGGCCGGCGGTAACGCCGGCCCTTGCAGGAGCGAACCGTGATCAGCTCATCGACCGTCGTCAACTCAGTGGTGGAAAAACTGCGCCAGGCCCTGGCCCGGGGCCAATGGCGCACCGGCGACATGCTGCCGGGCCAGCGCGAGCTGGCTGAACAACTGGGCATCAGCCGCCCCAGCTTGCGCGAAGCGGTGACTGTGCTGGAAACCCTGGGCCTGGTGCGCTCGCTGCCGGGCAAGGGCGTATTGGTACTGGATGCCGACGCCGTTACCGTGGAACAGGGCATGGACACCAGTGCCGCAGCCAGCCTGGCCGATGTGCTGGAGCTGCGCTACACCCTGGAACCCTTCATTGTCGGGCTGGTGGCGCAGTCGGCCAACAGCCAGGACATCGGCCAGTTGCGTCTCACCCTGATGGACATGCGCGAAGCACTGGAGGCCGATGACAGCGAAGCCGGGGTAAAAGCCTACATCGCCTTCCATGAGGCGTTGTTCGCCCTCACCACCAACCCGATTTTCCAGAGTGTGGTGCAGCAGACCGGCAATGCCCTCAAGCAAAGCGCCGACATGCTGCGCAACTCGCCAGAGCACCTGGCGGCGAGGCTGAAGGAAAACGAAGCCGTGGTGCGCGCCATACGTGAACGCAACAGTGCCCAGGCCAGCGCCCAGATGCGCCAGCACATTCTGGCTGAAGGCCAGCGCATGGGCATTTCGCTGAACATCCCGGACGAACACCCGCACCCATGACCCCAGGAGAGCGCCCATGAACGCCGCCCCCCATTTGCCTGCCCTGCTCGCGGCTGGCGAAACCCGCCTGTCGGCCGAGCAGATCTACCCGCGGCTGTTCGACGCCATTCTCGAACAGCGCTTGCCACCGGGTGCGCTGTTGCCCGAGCAGGCACTGGGCCATGCCTTTGGCGTCAGCCGCACCGTGATCCGCCGTGTGCTCGGGCGCCTCAGCGACCAGCAGGTGGTGGTGCAGCGCCCCAGCCACACCGCGCACCTGGCCGCGCCCGACCCGGACCAGGCGCGCCAGGTACTCAGTGCCCGGCGCCTGGCCGAAACCACGCTGATTACCCTGGCCGCCCAGCGTGCCCGGCCGGCTCAGGTGCGCCAACTGCGGCAACTGGTAGAACGCGAACGCCAGCACCACGAAAGCGGTGAGCGTTGCGCGGCGATCCGCCTGGGCGGCGAGTTCCACCTGAAGCTGGCGCAAGTGGCTGCCAATGCGCCACTGGCGCGCTTTCTCAATGGCCTGGTGCCGATGACCTCGCTGATCATTGCCCGCTACGAATCACCGTGCTGCGATCACTGTGCGTGGGAAGAGCATGCGGCCATTATCGATGCCGTGGAGCAAGGCGATGCCGAGGCAGCGCTGGGTTTGATGCACAAGCACCTGGACCGCCTGGAAGAAAAACTCGACCTGGCGTAATTACGCGATCCCCTGTAGGAGCGGCCTTGTGTCGCGATGGGCTGCACGGCAGTAGCTCACTGCCGCCCCTATACTCGAAACACCACCCCAGCCTCTACCAGGGAGGCGGTCGCGTGAGTTCCAAAACCCTTCTATTGCTGTGCCTTCTGCTGGCCCTCGGCGCCTGCGCAAGCAAGCGCCCGCCTGCCCCGCCGCCGCCCGCTGTACTCACCCCCGCCGCCTGGCAACGCATCGACCAGGAGCTGATCGATGCCTCGGTGGGCGCCGCCGGCTCGGCCAACGACTATGCCCGGCGCTCCATGCGGGTGTGGAAGGAGCAGGTGCAGCAGCGCACCGAAAGCGACTTCATCCCCTGGTTTACCGGCTACTGGACCCAGCAGTGGCTTACCCTCAAGGTGGCCTGGTACAAGCTCGACAGCGGCGAAGGCCGGGAGCCTGCAGAAAAACGCCTGGCCCTGTACCTGCAGGAGCAGTACCACGAGCGGGTGATCGAGCCGGTGGCCGAACAGATCAACCCCGAGGGTATACGCGACCGCGCCTGCGAGTTGTACCTGCAACTGCTTGGCCAGCAGTTACCGGCCATCATCAGCCGCTACAACGCGCCCCCCGAGCAGTTCAGCCAACGCCTCAACCGCATCCCCGCCATCCATTTGGGCCCACCGGATGCGCGCAATGCCAGCCTGTATCAACTGTTAAGGGCCAAGTCGCTTGAGCAGCAATCGGCCTGGCAAGCCATGCGCCAGCACCTGCACCAACTGGCCAGCAAAGGCCCTGGGCAGACTGACGTCGGGCTTGACTCAGTGGCCACCCGCGCCAGCGAAAAGCTCGGCGCCACCCTTGCCCCGCGCGGGATCGCCAGCGCCGTGGCGTCGGCAGTGGGCAAGGTGGCGGGGGCGATGATTTCGATCGCCGCGGCCGGCTACGGCATGATGACCCATGACCGCGATCACCCACAGATGGTCGAGCAGTTGCGGGTGATCCTCAACGTGGCGCTGAACGAGGAATGGCAGGAACTGATGGAAAACCGCCAGAGCGGGGCCATGGCGGGTGTGTACTACCTGTCGGGGCAGGTTGAAGACAGCTTGCTGGCCAGTGTGCCGCGGCCGGTTGAACAACCTGTGGAGCAGCAAGTGAAGCAGCAGCAAGAGCCTTTGATCATTCGCCTGCCACCTTAGGGGCCGGTTCAGGCTACATCAAGCTGTAGCCATGGCCGAGTTCGGCAACCCGAACACCCGGTCGAATGCCCAGTTGTAGGCAAAGGTGTAGCAAGGCACCAGAACGATGAACGCCATGTCCACCAGCAACGCCTCCATCAGCGTCATGTGCAGCCACCAGGCAATCAACGGAATCAGGTACACCACCAGGGTCAGCTGAAAACCGATGGCATGCGCCACCCGCCTTGCCACGCTACGCCCGCGCTTGGCCTGGCGGCTTTCCCAGTATTCGAACAAGGTGTTGTAGGCCAGGTTCCAGAGCATGGCGATGGTGGTGATCATGACGGCCAGCGGCCCAGTGTGCGACGCCTCGGTGTCGGACAGGTAAGCCAGCCCCAGTGTCGACATGCACAGCCCGATCAGTTCATAGAAAGTCACGTAGACCAGTTTGCGTTTAAGTCCCTGCACCCGGGGTTACCTCCAATGACAAAAGCGATGGGGCGCGATCATGCTTCATCATGCTTGACAGCAAAAGTCAGCAGCTGTCAGATCTACTGACAGGAGGCTGCCATGAACTTTTCCAGCGACAACATCCAATTGTTTCTTGCCGTGCTCGATCGCGGCTCGTTTTCCGCGGCTGCGCGCGCCCTTCAGCGGGTGCCGTCGGCCGTGAGCATGGCCATTGGCAACCTTGAGGCGGAACTGGGCTATAGCCTGTTCGAACGCGGCCCACGTGAAGTTCGCCCAACCGCACAGGCCCTGGCCCTCGAACCCCACGCCAGGCTGATTGGCGAACAACTGGGGCTGCTGCAGGTACACGCCCTGGAGTTGTCCCAGGGGCTGGAAAGCAGCCTGACCCTGGCAGTGGTACCAGACATCGACCACCGGCCGTTGCTGGCAGCCATCGCCCACCTCGGCGAGCGCCACCCGCTGCTGGACATCGCCCTGCTCAGCGCCCCGCAGGAAGAAGCCCTGCACCTGCTGGACAGCGGCCGTGCCGACCTGTGCGTGGCCTTTGCCGGCCTGCAGGTCGACGCCCGCCGGGGCTTCCAGCACATCGGCATGGAGTCGCTGGTGGCCACCCTGTCACCCACCCATCCAGCCTTGCAAGAGGGGCGTATCCATTACCTGGAAGACCTGACCCGGGTACGGCAGATTCTGGTGCGCAGCCGCGACCTGCCGCTGGCCGACCCGCGCCCGCTGATCGGCGCGACGCACTGGTCCACCGACAGCTTCGACCTGGCATTGCAGATGGTGGAAGCCGGCCTTGGCTGGGGCGACCTGCCGCTGTCGCGGGTTACGCCGCTGCTGGCCAGCGGGCGCCTGGTGCGCCTGGACTTTCGCAATACGCGCAACGAATTGCAGCTGCCGGTGCACATCCTGTGGCGAAAACAACAGCCGCTGCAGCAAGCCGCACGGTTGCTGATCGAGCAACTGAGTCGCCAGTGAATACCGTCTGTCGAAACGACCGTAAGAAATTTCTGTAAGCACTTCAATCTTTTAGCCCCTGAGCCGATATCTCGGTCGACAGGCCCCGCAGCGCGTCATGAGTGCGCTGCGCCCTCCCCTCATTGGCTCAAGGTCTCGAAACATGAACCTGAAATTTCGCCACAAGATCCTGCTCAGCGCCTGCGGCGTCGTGGTACTGGCATTTGCCCTGTTCACACTCTACAACGACTACCTGCAACGCAACACCATCCGCCAGAACATCGAAGCTTCGGTGCAGCAAGCCGGCGCACTGACCGCCAGCAGCGTGCAGAACTGGATGAGCGGGCGCATCCTGGTATTGGAAAACCTGGCCCAGGATATCGGCCAGCAAGGTGCCGGCGAGACCTTGGCGGGGCTGATCGAGCAGCCGTCCTACACGCGTAATTTCCTGTTCACCTACCTGGGCCAGGCCAACGGTGTGTTCACCCAGCGCCCGGATACCCAGATGCCTGCCGGTTACGACCCCCGCCAGCGCCCATGGTATGGCGCCGCCACCAGCGCCGGGCAAACCGTGCTAACCGCCCCGTACCAAGGGGCGGTCGGTGGCCTGATGGTGACCATCGCCACACCGGTGAAGAGCAAGAACAATGGCGAGCTGGTCGGTGTGGTCGGCGGTGACGTGACCCTCGATACCCTGGTCGAGATCATCAACTCGGTCGACTTCGGCGGCATCGGCCACGCCTTCCTGGCCGACGCCAACGGCCAGGTGATTGTCAGCCCAGACAAAGACCAGGTGATGAAGAACCTCAAGGACATCTACCCCGGCAGCAACCTGCGGGTTGCCGCCGGCATGCAGGATGTCACCCTCAACGGCCAGGACCGCATCATCTCCTTCGCCCCGGTGGCCGGCCTGCCGTCTGCGCAGTGGTACATCGGCCTGTCGATCGACAAGGACAAGGCTTACGCCGCACTCAGCCAGTTCCGCACCTCCGCGATCATCGCCATGCTGATTGCCGTGGCAGCCATCGCCGGCGTGCTAGGCCTGCTGATCCCGGTGCTGATGAGCCCGCTGACCACCATGGGCCGCGCCATGCGCGACATCGCCGAGGGTGAAGGTGACCTTACCCGCCGCCTGACCGTGCAGAACAAGGACGAATTCGGCGAGCTGGCCACTTCGTTCAACCGCTTTGTCGAGCGCATCCATGCCTCGATCAGCGAAGTGTCTTCGGCCACCCGCCTGGTGCATGACCTGTCGGAGAAAGTGGTCAGCGCGTCCAACGCATCGATCAGCGGCTCTGAAGAACAGAGCATGCGCACCAACAGCGTGGCTGCAGCCATCAACGAGCTGGGCGCCGCTACCCAGGAAATCGCCCGTAACGCGGCCGATGCATCGCAGCATGCCAGTGGCGCCAGCGAGCAGGCCCACGGTGGGCGTGAAGTGGTCGAAGAAGCGATCAGCGCCATGACCGCCCTGTCGCAGCGCATCAGCGAGTCCTGCGCGCAGATCGAAACGCTCAACGCCAGCACCGACGAAATCGGCAAGATCCTGGACGTGATCAAGGGCATCTCGCAGCAGACCAACCTGCTGGCGCTGAACGCCGCGATCGAGGCAGCCCGTGCCGGTGAGGCCGGCCGTGGCTTTGCCGTGGTGGCCGACGAAGTGCGCAACCTGGCGCATCGCACCCAGGAGTCGGCAGAAGAGATCCACCGCATGATCACCAGCCTGCAAGTAGGCTCGCGCGAAGCGGTGCACACCATGAACACCAGCCAGGTGTCCAGCGAACAGACCGTGCAGGTGGCCAACCAGGCCGGCGTACGCCTGGCCAGCGTCACCCAGCGCATCGGCGAAATCGATGGCATGAACCAGTCGGTGGCCACCGCTACCGAGGAGCAGACCGCCGTGGTCGAGAGCCTCAACCTGGACATCACCCAGATCAACGCCCTGAACCAGCAAGGGGTGGAAAACCTCAACGACACCCTGCGCCATTGCGACCAACTGGCCCAGCAGGCCGGGCGTTTGAAGCAACTGGTAGGCAGCTTCAGGATTTAATCGTTGCAATCAGGCGTCAACGGCCACTGACTGTTGCCGCCTGTACCGGCCCAATCGCCGGCAAGCCAGCTCCCACAGGGATATCACAAGGCTCAAGGGCAGCGCTGTACCTGTGGGAGCTGGCTTGCCGGCGATTGGGCTGTGCAGCAGCCCCCTTATGCCACCGCTGCCTTTACAGCCCTGCCCCGCCGCACCCACGCCAGCAACACCGCCGCCATTAGCACGAACCCCAGGTAGCCAAACAACGGGTACACCTCGCCCACCAGGCTGATGAACCCCACCAGGCTGCAGACAAACGCCACCACACCGGTGACCACCGAGCCCCAGCGGAACTTCGCGGTCCCCGCCGGCAGCAGCCGCGAAAGGAACGAAAACAGCGTACCCACCGCGGTATTGACGATCATGCCGAAGATGATCAGGCACATCACCAGCCCCAGCAACGGCGACACCTCATTGGCAATCGACAGCATCGGCATGGGCAGGTCGGCCACGCTGTCCAGGCGTGACAGCAGGCCGGCACTCATCACCAGCATCAGGCCGCCCAACGCCGCGCCTCCCAGCAAGCCTCCCCACACTGCGGTTTTCTCACCCTTGGCGGAGCCGCCCAGAATGGCCAGGATCGGCGCACCCGCAACGATGTTGTACGACACATACAAAAATGCGCCCAACAGCCAGTGACGGGTGCCGGCCTGCTGCTGGCTGGCCAGGTGATCGAGCGAAGCGAAGCTCTGCTCGCGGGTGAACACGGCATACAACGCGATCGCCGATGCCACCAGGATCAACAGCGGAGTGATGGCGCCAATGGCCAGAATCACCTTGCGCACGTCCAGGCAGACAATGCCCACTACCACCAGCGTCACCAGCACGCTACCGGTCAACGCCGGTATGCCGAACTGCTGCTCCAGGAGCGCACCCCCACCGGCCAGCATGACCACGGTGACGGCGAACATGAAGAAGGTGATCAGCCAGTCGACGAACAGGCCCAGGTGGCGGCCGCAGATGGCCTGGATCACATCCTTGTGCGAGGTGGCCTGCTGGCGGTTGCCCAGCCCGGCCAGGGCCATCCCGAGGAAGGTGAACAGGGCCGCGCTGACCATGGCGCCAACCAGCCCCCACACGCCGAAATCGACAAAGAACAACAACAGTTCCCGCCCCGAAGCGAACCCCGCCCCCACGATCACGCCGACAAATGCGCCGGCAATCTTCAGTTGCTCTTGCATGTGAACCTCTGGATTTATTGTTGTTGTCTTACCGCCACCGCATGCCTTTTGCAGGAGCAGCTGTGTTGCTCCGAAATCTCAAGGCTTGCGCAACCCTTGTGGGAGCGGGCGTGCCCGCGAACACCGGCAAAGCCGGTGCCATCCACCGTGTTGGCTCTTTCGCGGGCACGCCCGCTCCCACATGGGTTCGTGCCTCGGTCATGCTTGGCCGACAAACGCCTGCACTTCGATTTCCACGTCCACCCCCAGCGCCAATGCCGAGGCCACCGTCGAACGCACCGGCAGCGCCGCGCCGAAGAATTCCTTGTACACCTCGTTGAAACCGGCGAAGTGGCTCATGTCCGACAGCCATACCGTGGCCTTTACCACCTGGTCGAAACGCGCACCGCACGCCGCCAGGCTTTCGGCAATACGCTCGCAGGCAGCGCGGGTCTGGGCCTGGATGTCACCGAGCACGACTTCGCCGCTGGCAGTCATGGGCACCTGGCCAGAGAGAAACAGGAAACCACCCGCCTTCACTGCACGGGAGAACGGGAACGGCAGGCTGCTGGGGAAACGCTGGATATCATTGCTCATGGGATGTTCCTTTCAAGGTTGCTGGAAACGGGCCGGGGACAGGCGCTCGGGCGCCACACCCTGGCTGACAAGGCCAGGACACAGGGGCTGGCCAAGCAGCAAATCGGCCGCCAGGCGCGAGGCGCCTGCAGCCGACTGGATGCCATAGCCACCTTGTGCCGCCAGCCAGAAGAACGCGGGGGCTTGCGCATCGAAGCCGATCACCAGATCGCCATCGGCGACGAACGAACGCAACCCGGCCCAGGTGTGGCTCGGGCGGCGAATCGCCAGGGTGGTCATGGCCTCGATGTTGTAGATGCCCAACGCCACATCGAACTCTTCAGGGGCGGCGTCCTGGGGTTCGACCGGGTCGGCATTGGCCGGTGACCCCAGCAGCTGCCCGGCATCGGGTTTGAAGTAGAAGCTTTCGTCGACGCCGATCACCGCTGGCCAGCGGGCGAAGTCCTGGTCTGCCGGGCCGGGGAATGTGAACGCGCTGCGCCGGCACGGTTGCAGGCCGATACGTGCCACACCGCACTGCTCGGCCACGCGGTCGGCCCAGGCGCCTGCGGCATTCACCAGTTGGCGCGCCTGCACCCGGCTGCCATCGCCCAGTTCCACCTGCCACAGGTCGTCCAGGTACCAGGCCTGGATCAGCTCGGCGTTGCAACGCAGCTCACCACCTGCGGCGCGATAGCCGCGCAGGAAGCCTTGGTGCAGCGCATGCACATCCAGGTCCATGGCGCCGGGCTCAAGCACCGCGCCGGCAAGGCATTCGCCACGCAGGCTCGGCACCAGGGCCAGGGCGGCATCGCGGTCCAGCAGGCTGACCTCGGTGCCGTTGGCCAGGTTTTGCGCGTGGGTCTGTTCAAGCAGCGCACGCTGCTCCACGTTGGCCACGTACAGGCAGCCACGCGGTTCCAGCAACGGGTGCTCGCAGAACCCTTGCGGTGGCGACTCGTAGAACGCCCGGCTGGCGCGGGTCAGCGCCTGGATCTGCGGGGTACCGTAGGCCTCCATGAACATGGCGGCCGAACGCCCGGTCGAGTGGTAGCCAGGCTGCGACTCACGCTCCAGCAGCAGCACCCGCTGTTGCCCGGCCAGGCGATAGCCCAGTGAGGCACCGGCAATGCCGGCACCGATGATGAGGGTGTCGTAGGTCGGGGTCATGAACGCTCCTGCCAATGAATTATCATTTATGAGAATTCTAATATATGAGAATTTAGAAATACGCAAGTGCCCAAGGTAAGATGCCCGACCAATGCCGTATGCCGAGAACCCTGAATGCCCGCTGCCCTACCCCTGCTGGACCGTGCTGTAGTCGGCCAGCGCCTGCGCCAGGTGCGCAAGGCGCGCCAGATGACCCTCAAGCAATTGTCCGAAGCCAGTGGCGTACCGCTGTCCACCTTGTCGAAGATGGAGCTGGCGCAGGTATCGGTCAGCTATGAAAAGCTCGCCGCCGCTGCCCGGGCCTTGAATGTCGATATCGCTCAATTGTTCCGCTCCGGCGCTACGGTCAGCGCACCGGTACCCGTGACCGTGGTGGTCGATTCGTTGCCGGCGGCGGCGGGCTATTCGACCGGCACTTACGATTACCACCCCATCGCCGGCGACTTCCCCGAACGCCGCATGACCCCGGCCTATGCCCGCATCATCGCCCGTGAACGCGGCCAGTTCGACGATTTTATCCGCCACCCCGGGCAAGAGTTCGCGCTGGTGCTGAGCGGGCGCGTACGCATCGAATTCGAGACCGGCGAAGCTGTGAGTATCGGGCCGCAGGAGACCGCCTACTTCGACAGCCAGGTGGGGCACATCTACCTGTCCGAGAGCGAGGACGGCGGCGATGCCCACGTGATGGTGGTGATGACCGATCGTTAAGCCGACGCGGTTATAACCTAATAACGAACAAGTCTATTTGGCTATAAAAAAATCTATATGCTGGCTGCATCCGATAACGGGCAAAGTTGGGCAGTCGAGTAGCGTATGGATGTAGGTTCTTTTGGTTTCACCATTGCTGGACTGGTTGTGGGTTTCATCGTCGGCATGACCGGCGTAGGTGGCGGCTCGCTGATGACCCCGATCCTGTTGTGGTTTGGCATCAACCCGGCTACGGCCGTCGGCACCGACCTGCTCTATGCGGCAATCACCAAGGCCAGTGGTGTCTGGGTGCATGCGCGCCAGAAGAACATTGACTGGAAGATCACCGGCCTGCTCAGCCTGGGTAGCGTACCCGCCGCTGCGCTGACCCTGTGGTTCCTCAGCACCCTGCACACCGACACCTCGGCGCTCAACGCCATCATCAAGCAAGGCCTGGCGGTGGTGCTGATCCTGACTGCACTGGCCATCTTGTTCAAATCACGCCTGCAAGCCTTTGCCAGCCGCCATGCCGGTGACCACTACCACCTCAGTGATCGCAGCCTGAACATCCTCACCGTGTTGACTGGCGTGGTGCTGGGGGTGATGGTCACCCTCACCTCTATCGGTGCCGGTGCACTGGGTACCGTGGCGCTGTTCCTGCTGTACCCGTTCCTGGTCACCCGCCGCCTGGTCGGTACCGAAATCGCTCACGCCGTGCCGCTTACCCTGGTCGCAGGCCTGGGCCACGCGGGCATGGGCAACATGGACTGGTCGCTGCTGGGCTACCTGCTGCTGGGCTCGCTGCCGGGCATCTACCTGGGCAGCCACCTCACCGGGCGGATCTCCGACCGCGTGTTGCGCCCATGCCTGGCGGCGATGCTGCTGCTGATCGGCTACAAGCTGGCGTTCTGAAGCTCAAACCAGGCGCAGGCGCCACTGCCCGGTAAAGCTCAACGCCAGGCGTGACAGCGGCAATACATCAATACGCTGCCCGGCACTCATCGGGCAGCCCAGCACGTGTACCAGCACGGCGCGGATGACCATGGGGTGGGTTACCGCCAGCCATTCGCCCGGCTTGTCGAAGCTTGCCAACCAGCCCGCCACGCGCTGACAAAGCGCGGCGAATGACTCCCCCCCGTGCGGCGCACTTGCCGGATCGTGTAGCCATTGCGCCAGTGCCTGAGGCTGCTCGGCCTGCAACTGCTTCAATGCCAGCCCCTTCCACCCCCCCAGGTCACAATCGGCCAAGGCCGGCTCGACCCGCACCGGCCCCGACACCCATGCTGCCGTCTCTAAGGCGCGCCGCTCCGGCGCAGTCAGCAGTTGCACACCAGGCAGGGTGGCTGCCGGCGGTTGCGCCAGTGGCAGGATACCGTCGCCGGCACAGTGCAGGCGCCCGGTCTTCTGGGCCTGGGTCAGGGCATGGCAGATCAGGGTCAGGCGGGTGGCTTTCACCAGGCGTTTCTCGTGGCAGGCTGGGGCGCAAGGTTTAGCATGCCGCAAAGCGTTTGGCTGCAACAATGTCGATGCCGACCACGCCAGCAGCGATTTGCCACCATTAATTCCTGCGGCCGAACTTCGTCCCTGAAGTGACCAATGACAACAGGGACGTCGACGCATGACCGCAATGACACGTCGCTCGCTGGTGGGCCTGGGCATGGCCTTGCCGCTGCTCGGGCAGATCAACTGGGCCAACGCTGCATCACCCTCCCCGGCTACCAATGGCGGCCCGGCACGCATCAACTACAACGAAAGCCCCTGGGGCCCAAGCCCGGCGGCGCGCGAAGCCATGCAAGAAGGTATCGGCCTGTGTGGGCGCTACCCCTATGATGCGCAATACCGGTTGATCGACCTGTTCGCCGCCGAACACGGTCTGACGCCGGACCAGGTGAAAGTGTTCTGCGGTTCGAAGCTGGCGTTGCAGCACGCGGTGATGGCGTTCACCGGGTCACGCAGCCTCGTGGTCCCGGAACCGTCCTATGAAGCGCCAGCCGAAGCCGCCGTGGGGCGTGGCACCCGGGTGCACAGCATCGCCCTCGATGCCCGGTTCGCCCATGATGTCGACGCCATGCTGGCGGCCGACCCGGCAGCGGGGTTGATCTACCTGTGCAACCCCAACAACCCCACCGGCACCGTTACCCCACGCCAGGACATCGAACGGCTGCTGGCGCGCAAGCCGGCAGGTAGCGTGGTGCTGGTGGACGAGGCCTACATTCATTTCAGCGATGCACAGAGTTGCATCGATCTGGTCAATGACCACCCAGAGCTACTGGTGTTGCAGACGTTTTCCAAACTGTACGGCATGGCGGGCGCACGCCTGGGGTTGGCGATTGGCCAGGCACCGCTGCTACAGCGGCTGGAAGCGTTTGACGGCCAGAATGTCGCGGCAGCCCCCACCTTGCTGGCAGGCCTGGCCAGCTTGCAGGACCGCCAGCTGGTGCCGCAGCGCAAGGCCGACAACGCCCGCATGCGCGACCAGACCATCGGCTGGCTGGCCGAACGCGGCTGGCGCTGTACTGCGTCGCAGGCCAACTGTTTCATGATCGATATGCGCGGGCCCGGGCAGCCGGTGGTCGAGCGCCTGGCAGAGCAAGGCGTGCTGGTGGGGCGAATCTGGCCGAGCTGGCCGAACTGGGTGCGGGTGAGTGTGGGCGATGAGCGAGACATGCAGCGCTTTCGCGCGGCGTTCGCCAAGGTGGTGCCTGGCTGACCGCGGGGGCCTCATCGCCGGCAGGCCAGCTCCCACAGGTACTGCACTGGCATGACAGGCTGCGGTAATCCTGTGGGAGCTGGCTTGCCGGCGATGAGGCCAGATCAGGTCATCATCACAATCAGCCCCCAAACAGGCAACGCCATCACCAACCTCACCGCCAGCCTTGGCCAGTACGGCAGCAGCATCACCAACAGCATCCCTGCCAGCGACATCGCGCCAAACCAGGCCACCGGCCCCATGGCCCAACCCCAGGCCCGGGCGCACAGCACCAGGCTGGCCAGCAACGCCAACCACCCTGCACCGCGCAGGCCGATTCGCAACACGCGCGGGCAAGCCCGGTTCCATACCTGTTTGTAATGCCGCTCCAGCCCTTGGCACAACCCGAGCATGCCCGCGTAGGCAAACAGCACGCCGCCTGTAATCCACATCATCATGCCTCAGCCTCCTGTCGTCGCCCTGCCCCGGCCTTCTGCTGCACGGGCTGCGCTTGCCGCACCCGCCAGGCCGCAAGCCCAAGCAATATGCCCAGCACCAACGCACAGGCCGCCACCCCCAGGCGCATCGCGTCCTCAAGGCCGCCAAACGCACCCAGCCCGATGCACAGCAATGCCGCCAGCAGCAGTTGCTCAACCCAGGCCCGGCGTGCCGGCCTGATACCGGCATGCAACAACGCCAACAGCCATACGCCAAAGAACGCACGCACTTCCCAGCCCTCACGCTGCGCCAACTCAACGGGCAGCAAGCGACTGGCCCACAACAGCCCCACGCAGGCCAGCAACAGGCCACTGATGAAAGCCACATTGCACACCTCGGCAACCCGGTACCAGCGTCGCGCTGAACCCTCGGCGGTGGCAGTGGCGTATTTACGCCCGCGTTTCACGCAGAACAGCACCAGGCCGCTGGCGATCATCAGGCAACTGACCAGCCCGCAGATGAAGTACAGCCAGCGCATCGGGTAGCCGCCAAACTGGGCAAAGTGCAGCCCGACCATGACCCGTTGGGTAAGCGGGGCCGCGCGCCACTGCGGCACGTCGCTGAGCAACGCCCCGCTGACGCCATCAAAGACCATGGCCTGGCCCTTGGCCAAGGCGATGCGGTTGCCCAACTCGGGGCGAATTTCGATACGCGCCGCCGCTGTGTTCGGGTTGCGTATATTCAAGCCGCCCAGCGGCCCCAGCTGCGCCTCGGCCCGGGCCAGCAGCGGTGCCACATCGACCAGCGCAGCCGGCTGCCTGGCAAGGCCACGGGGCTGCTCCACGCGGGCATTGCCCTGGGCCTGGAAGTAGGCACGGTTGTCACCGGCGAACAGCGCATCAACCCCGGCGGGGATATAGATGAGCATGAAGATCACCAGGCCTGTGTAGGTGATCATAAGGTGGAATGGCAGCAACAGCACCGCGCTGGCGTTATGAAAGTCCAGCCACGAGCGCTGGCCCTTGTTCGGCCGGAAGGTGAAGAACTCCTTGAAGATCTTCTTGTGGATGACGATGCCGGTGACCAACGCCGCCAGCATCACCAGCGCCAGCGCGCCGACCACGAAGATGCCCCAGTTGCGTGGCAGGTCGAGGGTAAAGTGGAAGCGGAAGAAGAAGTTGCCGCCGACACTGTCACGCACCTCGATGGCTTCCCCGGTGAGTGGGTCGAGTTGTACGCCAACGCCATGGCGCCGGTCACCCGTGGACACACGCAGCCCAGGCGAACGCTCGCTTGGCAGGCTGATGCCCCAGTTGCCCGCCTGCGGCTCATGGGCCTGCAGGTACGCGATGGCACGCTGTGCAGCGTCGGCCTGGGACACCTGGGTGGCCGGAATTTCCGGCTGCATCCAGTGGTTGAGCTCCTTGTCGAATACCGCCAGGGTACCGGTGACGAAGATTGCGAACAGCAGCCAGCCGAAGACCAGCCCGGCCCAGGTGTGCAGCCAGGCCATCGATTGGGTAAAGGTGCTCTTCATGCCAGCCGCTCCAGTACCAGCGGCCAGAAGCCAATCAGGGCAAGGGGCGCAGCCAGCGCCAGCGGCGCCCAGGCGCGCAGGGCATCACGGCAGGCGAAAGCCCAGAGGATGGCAGCGGTGTAGAAAATGAACGCAGGCAGGGTCGCGACAATGATCGCGTCTACGGCAGACAGCGGCAGGATGCGGGCCAGGCATGCAGTGGCGGCGTAGCTGAGGGCATAGCCGCCGAGCAGTGCGGCGGCGCTGCGGGAAAGGATCAGCAGCCAGGCTGGGAGGTTGATCATCGGAGATTCCTTGAGGTCCGGTGATGAGGCCGGGGCTGCTGCGCAGCCAATCGCCGGCAAGCCAGCTCCCACAAGAATTGCACCAGGTTCGAATGCTGTGCGGTACCTGTGGGAGCTGGCTTGCCGGCGATAGGGCCGCAAAGCGGCCCCTTGTGTCAGAAGTTGATATTCAGCGCAGCAAACACCGCCCGGCCCGGCTGGTTGTAGGTGTTGGCCCCCGAACTGCTGGCATTGCCGCCCCGCAGGATCTGCTTGTCGAACACGTTGTTCACCCCTACCCGCACGTCGTAGTTGGCGTTGAACTTGTACCCGGCACTCAGATCCACCAGGCCATAGGCCTCGACGTCCTGCTGCGCTGCCTGGTCGTAGTCCTGCTGAGTGCGGTAGTTGTAGGTCGGCGACTTCTGTTTGCCGAAGTAGGTGCCCGCCACCTGGAACGACAGCTGCTCGGTGGCACGCCAGTCGAGGGTGGTGTTGACGGTGTATTCCGGGATCACCGACAGCGGCTCTCCGGTCTCGCGGTTGTCGTTGTCAAGCATCCAGGTCAGGTTGGTGTTCCAGTCCAGGCTCGGCGTCAACTCGATGAAGAAGTTGCCTTCGATGCCTTCCACCCGCGCTTCACCCGCGTTCTCCCACTGGGTCACGCGGCGGCCACTGTTGATGGCGTAGAGCACATCGGTACCGCCGATGATCTTGTTCTTGTAGTCGTTGCGGAAATAGGTAGCGCTGGTACGCCAGGTGCCGCGGTCGTACAGCAGGCCGATTTCCTTGTTGACGCTGATCTCCGGCTTGAGGTCGGCGTTACCTTGCAGGTAGCAGCCGCCGGAGTTGGTCTGCTGCACACTGCAGCCCTGGCCGCGGCTGTAGAGCAGGTAGTTGGGGTTGGACTGGTACAGGTTCGGCACCTTGTAGGCGCGCGCGATACCGCCCTTGACCGACAG
Source organism: Pseudomonas sp. NPDC008258 (assembly GCF_042956345.1). NCBI lineage: Bacteria > Pseudomonadati > Pseudomonadota > Gammaproteobacteria > Pseudomonadales > Pseudomonadaceae > Pseudomonas > Pseudomonas sp. NPDC008258. The sequence goes on along the minus strand of NZ_JBIBGE010000023.1, from coordinate 5,710 downwards.
TGCCTCGGTCAGCTTGTGCGACAGGTTCAGGCTTGGGCTGAAGTTGTCGCCAAACATCTCGTGGTGGTCAAAGCGCAGGCCTGGCGTCACGGTGGTGTCGCCGATGACGATGTTGTCTTCGACGAACAACGCGTAGCTTTTGGCGGTCATTTTGGTTTCGCTGCGGTCGAAGCCGCTGATCGCGTCACTGCCCGAGGCACTCGGGTCGAAACTTTGCGGGCGGAACGACCCCTGGTCGTTGAGCGACTCGTACAGGTACTCGCCGCCCAGGGTCAGCACGTGCTCAGTGCTGCCTACTGCAAACGGCAGGTTGACCTCACTGCTCAAGCGGGTGTTGCGCAGCCGCGACATCGCCGCACCGCTGTCGTTGATCGCCCCCTCCGGGCCACCGGCCAGGCCCTCATTGAGGCGCCAGTTGCGCACGTATTCATAGGCCAGGGTGGTTTTGCTGGTGCCCCAGGTGAAATCACCCAGGTGGGTCAGGTCGTAGGTGCTGCGCTGCATCACGTTGGTTTCGTGGCCATACAGGCTGGAAATCAGCGCGACGTCGCTGCCGCCGTTGCTGTTCATGGTGTCGCCAGCGTAGATGTTGCCCTGGCGGCTGTAGCCTGCGCTGGCTTCGAGGCGATGCTCGTCGTTGAGCTTCCAGCTCAGCAGGCCGTTGATGTCTTTGTTGCGCACACCTTCGCGGCCGGCAACCAGTGCGCTGTTGGCATGGCTGGCGTTGATATTCAGGTCGTCGGCGTCGGTCTTGGCCAGGCCACCATACAGCCGGAAACCGAGATTATCGGTAAGGCCGCCGCCAAGGTTGAAGTTGGCACGCTGGCTGGCACCCTCGGCGCTGTCTTCCGGCAGTTGGGTGTACAGGCTGACGCTGCCCTTGAGCTCGTCGGTGGGGCGCTTGGTGATGATGTTGACCACCCCGCCCATGGCGCCGGAGCCGTAGCGTGCAGCCGCCGGCCCGCGCAGGATCTCGATGCGCTCGACCGCTTCGGCCGGCACCCAGTTGGTTTCACCGCGGGTATCGCGGTCGCCGTTCCAGCCATAGCGCACAGCGTTGCGTGCACTGGAGGGCTTGCCGTCAATGAGAATCAGGGTGTTCTCCGGGCCCATGCCACGCAGGTCGATCTGCCGGTTGTTGCCCCGTGCGCCGCTGGCGCTGTTGCCGGTCAGGTTGACACCGGGCTCGCGGCGGATGATGTCGGACAGGTCGTTGGACGGCGGGTGGCGCTTGATGTCTTCGGCAGTGATGATCGACGACCCCAGGGCCTGGCGGGCCTCGCGCTCGGCTGTGACCAGGGTGTCCTGGATCACCAGCGCGTTCTCGGCGACCGGCACTTCCAGCACCTCACCCGCACGCTGCTCCTCGGCTTCAGCCGCGGTGGCCATCATGGCCGGCGACGCCAGCGCGACGAACGCCAGGGCCAGGCTATTGGGTGAAGTTCTGCACTGCATGGGTACATCTCCTGCGATTCATGAGCGAAACGGCACATCCCTGTTGGAAACCGGGAGCCCTCGCCCACCGGCCTCGCAAACACAGTTTGGTGGCCAACAGGGGTGGTAAATATAGGGCGCTGCAAATGCGAGTAAATCTTATTTACGAAGTTTACATGTTTGTAACGGAACTTTGCTGGAACGCGGAGTAGAGCAGTGGCCGTGCGCAACAGGCAATTGCTTGTACGGCCCTTGTAGAAGCTGGCTTGCATGCGATGAGCCGCGCACAGCGGCCCTGGCGATTTCAGCAGGAACGGGCTGATCAGCAACCAGTCGATACATCCTCACGCTGCTTGAGCTCAGACGAACAAAGCAAAATCGCGACATCAACTAACATTGGATTGCACTAAAAGGAGTTCAACCATGCCCCTGACTGAAAACGAACTGAGACTGAGGGATGCCAGCCGTAACATCGGTGAGGAATTACTGGAGTCCATTCGCGATGTGAAAGCTGGCCGCTATGGTGCGGTACTTCAGGTAGAGGTAACCGAGGCCGCCGAGGCACGCAGCAGAACAGGGCTCTCCCAGTCCAGGTTTGCCGAAATGCTAGGTGTTTCGGTGCGTACGCTTCAGGAATGGGAGCAGGGTCGGCGTTCACCATCCGGTGCCGCTCGGTCCCTCCTCCATATTGCTGCCTCTCGCCCCGACGTTTTTCGCGAAGTGCTTCAGGGGCGTTGACTGAGTCCCTGAATGAGTGTCCCGGCGAAAATCCGCGCACCGGCTACTACAGTTTCGAACGTAGCAATTCTGCCGAGGCCCCAGATGCGCAGCCATGAAGAAAGCCGCTCAGCAAGTGCCAGCAGAACCCTGCCGAGAATCCCGCGTAGCGTCTGGGCGCTGGGGTTCGTATCGATGTTCATGGACATTTCCTCGGAGATGATCCACGCCCTGCTGCCGCTGTACATGGTCACGGTGCTCGGCACTTCGGTAGTAGCGGTGGGTGTTATCGAAGGCATTGCCGAAGCCACCGCATCGATCACCAAGGTGTTCTCCGGCGCCCTCAGCGACCGGTTGGGCAAGCGCAAGCTGCTGACGGTAATCGGCTACGGCCTGGCCGCGCTGACCAAGCCGGTATTCCCCATGGCTGGCGGCGTGGAGTGGTTGACCGCGGCACGCTTCGTCGACCGGGTCGGCAAAGGCATTCGTGGGGCGCCACGCGATGCACTGGTGGCCGATGCCACGCCGCCTGAGTTGCGTGGCGCCGCCTTCGGGCTGCGCCAGGCGCTGGATACGGTCGGGGCTTTCCTTGGGCCGCTGCTGGCGATGGTGTTGATGTGGCTGACCGCGAGCCATTTCCAGGCTGTATTCTGGGTGGCGGTGATCCCCGCATTGGTGGCGGTTTATATCCTCGTCGTCTTCGTACGCGAACCCGAAATGCCGACCACGAGAAGCCCGGTGCGCGCCCCTCTGGCACTGCACGAACTGGTGCACCTGGAGCCAGCCTACTGGCGACTTGTCGGCCTGGCCACCTTGTTCACCCTGGCTCGCTTCAGCGAGGCGTTCTTGCTGCTGCGTGCACAGGACATGGGCCTGGCGCCGATGTGGGCGCCGGCGGTGCTGGTGCTGATGGCGCTGGCCTTCTCAGTGTCGGCCTACCCTGCCGGGGTGCTGTCGGACCGCGTGGGCCGCCGTGGAGTGCTGATGACAGGGCTGGGGCTGCTGATTGTCGCCGACCTGCTGCTGGCCCTGCTGCCGGGCTGGGTCGGGTTGGCCCTGGGGGTGGCGGCCTGGGGCCTGCACCTGGGCTTCAGCCAGGGCATCTTCGCAGCCATGATTGCCGACAGCGCGCCCGCCAACCTCCGTGGTACCGCCTTCGGCTTGTTCAACCTGCTGACCGGGGTGGCGCTGCTGGTGGCCAGCGTGGTGGCCGGGTTGTTGTGGGATGGTGCGGGGTTCCAGGCAACCTTTTTGGTTGGCGCGGGGTTTGCCAGCGCCACCCTGCTGGGGGTAACGCTGTTGCGCTGAGCCAGCCCAAGCCGCCGGACCATGGCTACGCACGCTGAAGGCGACCACGCCCAGGTCGCCGCGGACGATGCCGGCGCCCTGCATGCTGTCACCCACTGTCCTGACCAGATACATGTGAGGCTTACGCAGGTTGCACAGCTTGCTTGAGCAATGACCAGCCGCCCTGACCATCCACCTCCAGCCGGTGCGTATGGAACCCCGCCAGCGTGCTCCGATGGCCGATACTGACCAGCAGCGCGCCCGGCATCTCCGTGCGCAGCAACGAATACAGTGTATGCTCCAGGCCTTCATCCATCGCCGAGGTGGACTCGTCAAGGAACACTACCTGCGGCCGGTTGAACAGCACTCGAGCGAACGCCAGGCGCTGCTGCTCACCCACCGAGAGAATGTGTGACCAATCGCAGCTAACGCTCAGCCGCTCGGCCAGGTGGGCCAGGTTGACCTGGCGCAATACCTGCTGCATGCGCGCTTCATCTTCAGGCTTGCTGGTCGCCGGGTAGGCAATAACGGTCCGCAAGTCACCCAAGGGCAAGTACGGGCGTTGCGACAGGAACAGCGCTTGATGGCCTGTCGGCCGCCGGACTTCACCTTCGGCGTAGGGCCAAAGGCCCGCCAGTGCACGCAACAAGGTGGTTTTGCCACTTCCCGAAGGGCCTTTGATCAACAGCGCCTGGCCGGCGTGTAGGCTGAGGTCCAAGTCGGCAATAAGGGCGTGCCCGTCCGGGCGCAGCACTTGCAGCTGGGTGATCTGCAGAGCATGTGCCTGGTGCTCGGTGATGACACGTGGCAGGGCACTTGCCTGTTCGTTGGCTTCAAGAAAACCGGTCAGACGGTCGAGGGTGGCACGGTATTGGGCGAAGGAATCGTAGGACTCACGGAAGAACGACAGCGAATCTTGCACCTGGCCGAAGGCCTGGGAAGTCTGCATGACATCGCCCAGCTTGATTGCCCCACTGAAAAAGCGCGGTGCCTGGAGGATAAACGGGAATACCACGGCCACCTGGCTTACCCCTAGGTTGAAACCGCTGAACTTCAGGTTCCGGAATACCAGTGCCCAGGCATTGACGATCAACGCGCCAAAGCGGCCCAGCAACGTCCCCCGCTCTACCAGGGCACCCTGGTAGAAGGCAATGTTCTCGGCATTCTCGCGCAGGCGCATCAGCGCGTAACGGAAGTTGGCGGTGAGCTTCTCGTTAAGGAAGTTCAGGCGGATCAGAGGCCGCCCGAGGCGGAAGGCTATCCAGGTGGCGACAATGACATACAGGTACACGGCAAACACCATCGCCCGCGGGATTTCCACACCGGCAACGGTCAACGGTGCCGACAGCCCCCAGAGGATCCCGGTGAACGCTACCAGCGACACCAGTGCACTGACCGCGCCCAGGGCGAGGGTTACCGAGTTGCTGACAAAAGCGTTGGCGTCCAGTTCGATACGCTGGTCGGGGTTGTCCACCGGCTCGGCGAGGAACTGGCCACGGTAGTAGGCATCGCCGCGCATCCAGTCGTGGGTCAGGCGCTCCGTGAGCCACACTCGCCAATGAATGCTGAATGCCTGGGTTACATAGAAGGTGAACAACGAGCGCAGCACATGGATGGTAGCCAATACGGCAAAGACGCCGAGCAGGTACCAGAAAGCGGTTTGATCAAGGCCTTGCAAGGCGCTGTAGAAGCCGTTGTACCAGAACGAGAACAGCACGTTCAGGCGCACCGAGAACAGCGTTAACACCAGCAGCAGCGCAAACACCAATAGCGGCCGCCAACTGCGCCTGAAACTGAAATAGGGCCCGGCAAGCTGCCAGAACTGGCTGCCCCAGCGCGTACAACGTACGGCCACGGTGGCGGCAGCAGCAAAGCAGATGAGGGTGATGAACGAGGCGATTGCAAGCCAGATCAGGCTTTCCTGCAGGGCCTGGTGCCAGTTCATGTCCATGGTGGGTATCCGCGCTGAGTATTTCCGCGAGCGTAGCATTGAGCAGTGAGTCGGCAGGCATACATGACGCAGGTTTCATGATTGCTCTGCGCGATTACAGAAGCTGGCGCGGTCCCTGTGGGAGCGGCTTTAGCCGCGAAGCATGAGACGCGGTGGATGGCACCGGCTGCGCCGGTGTTCGCGGGCGTGCCCGCTCCCACAGGGATTGTTGTGAGGCCAGGGGACTTTTTTTGGCCCACAAAGACAAAACCCCTACCTGCATGCGCAGATAGGGGTTTTGCGAAATGAATCTTGACGATGACCTACTCTCACATGGGGAAA